>JAIWDV010000084.1:0-6892 GCA_048632525.1 Bacteroidales bacterium
AAAAGATGCCAGTCCCTATCTGGACTGCACTTTATGCAGCAATAATATTTTGCATCGGGATTGGTTTAACGACAGAGTCAGCACAATTTATTTATATGGTTTTTTAATAACCACTAATGGGGAAAAAATCCATTATATGAAAAGAGTTTCAATCGCAGTATGGATAATATTTTATCTAGTTCTAATTGATATATTTATAAACATTACATTTCATTATCCAACAGATCCTCACAACATCCACCCCTCATTCCTGCAAGGCTATTTTGAGTATGGTCGTTCTGTCGAGGGCAAGCTGGCGATAATGACGAGGCATAGTGAGGATGAGTCGGCTCCAAGAGTGATTGGAGGATGGCTGAATAGTAACAAGCATAATTCATTGCCGAATAAAACTTCAAAACCTGATCAAGTCCTCGTTGCGCTGTATGGTATGTCCCATACGCAACGCCTTTGGAAGGCGATTCAAAAAACGGATAAAAAATATTTGATTCGTGGATTCATGGCCGCTGCTGCAACCCCAAACTGGTCCTACGCTGCTTATGAACTCGACAAGAGTAGGCATAAAGCTGATGTCGTAATACTCGGCATAATGACTGAAGGGGTTTCCCTTGTATCATCAACTACGGGTATGACCGCCTACTTTGATATAAGTTACCCATACACGTTTCCCCGTTATACTGTAAAAAATGGAAAACTCTTCGTATCCTATCCACCGTTCTCAGATGCAAAAGGTTATATAGATTATTTCTACGATCCGTCAAAATGGAACAAATATCGTACATGGTTAAAAAAGAATGACAAACTCTACGACCCCATATTATTTAAAAAATCAGTGTTCGATCATTCTGCATTTATCAGGCTGTTGCGACGAGCATATTCGGAAAAAGAAAAGCAAAAAATTACTAGGGGTGTATACGCTAATAACGGATTTAATGAAAACAGCGAAGAGATCGTTATTCTTAGAGCTATCGTAACGACTTTTGCTGAGTCAGCACGAAAAGAAAATATCATCCCGATTATTTACATCGTCAACACCCAAGGGCGGGGTGATCATCTCTTCAGAGTTTTGAAACCGGTACTCGATAAGAACAAAATACCATATCTGAGTACCCATATTATTTGCCCCCCAGACGATCCGCGAGTCTATTCGACACATTCTCACTTTACAGCATCAAAGGATATGGAGTTGGCAAAAGAAATGATTAAAATTATCGAAAAAGAACAAAATAAATGACTCTTTTGATCTATATCACTATGCCACGCGTCCCCTACATTATGTTTCATGAAACTTTTTTATTCTATCATAAAAAACCTGGCCCTTTGGGCCAGGTCACAGTTCAGTGGTTTTACCATCTGAGCAATATTTGTTACTCCAAGGCTGAATTGCTCCACAACTTAACCAAGAAGTAGCAAATGCGCAGATTTCGCAAATCATTCCAACAACCTATTGGGTAACCGTTTTTGTACACAAGGTTATTGCGTTCACACTGTAAGTTTAGATACTGAAATGATACGTAACTATGTAAAATACCAAAAAAATCAAGAGAAGTGAGTCAGTAAAATATGGCACGAATTATTATTACTAAGAGGCAACTCAACCCTTACCCCCTCTGGATGCAAAAATAATTTTATCCCCTTCCAGGGGTTAAGCCAAAGCCGGCCCCTCTGGGGTCGGATTTTTACTTCTCGATTGTTTGTGCAAGATTCACCCTGATGATCATCGGTCTTTGGGCCATTTGAGAACAGAGCATAACAGCCTACTCTCAAAGCGGAAACTGATGTGCAAATGGATCAAGAATTTACGCCATTACTATGGAGAGAAAAACTTGAAGCGATGGCATTATACAGAACGTTACACACCCTTTGAGGCGACCTAACTGCTCAATAGCGGAACGCGACGGCGGGGGGACAACATCTTGGCTTCAGCAAGCACACCAAACACGATCGAAGACCGCCACAAGAGAATCGAGAGTATCCTCAGGGCGGCTGTGACCGGCGAGCGCGATGCACAGGAGAAGCTCTTCGAGACTGTGTTCACGGAGCTGCGTGCCATGGCACGGGGACAGCTCCGAATGGAACGACCTAACCACTCATGGCAACCCACCGAGATGGTCCACTTGGTCTTTCTCAAGTTGTTCACCGGCAAGCCGCTCGCGAACCCACAGGCGAAGTTTTTCTACGCTGCCGTGCGAAATGCCATGCGCGAGCTGCTCATCGAGCACGCCCGGAAACGCAAGGCGATGAAGCGGCCGGATCCTGCGAAGAAAGTTCTTTTGGACGACGTCTTGGACAAGCTCGAGGCCACACAGCGTGTGTCCTTCCTCGATCTCCATAAGTGCCTGGAGAAGCTGAATGCTAAGGCTCACATTATTTGAGCTATTTAGTCCCAAAATAATTGAACTTGATGGGCGTGGGGGTGTTTGTTGAATATTGACGAAAAGGAGACATGTTCAGTGAGAATTTGAGGATAGTCTTGAGCTGGTCGAGCGGGATTGTGGCGCAAGACATCAGACTTGTTGAAGGGATGAGAAAAGTTTTTGCAGGTTATCTTGGAAAAGCGCCAAGATGACCAAGATTGTCTAGAACTCCGATAATGGTTCGCACCTGTTCAAGTTGGCGTGATAAGCGCTCAAAGTTGTGCTCTAGTTGTACAACGCGCTGGATTATTGACTTGTGTTGACACGCTTTGAAGCCGTCTATTTCGGAAGAGGGGGCTTGGAGTATTTGCTCCTTTTTGGCGCCTGGCCCGCAAGGCTCTGGGTCAGGCAAGGTGCGAAGTTCTCCAGTGCCTAAATCAGACACATTAAGGCCCAGAGTATGGAGGACTCTGCCGATAGCAACCGGTACTTTGCGACCATCGTAGTAGGGAGATGATGTATTTCTTTCAGGAAAACACCTGTCTTTGTCGGCGATCTTTCTGTGCCCAGGAGTAAGAAAACGTACAGGCGTAACGGTGGGTACATATGTTTTGGCCTGTTGTTTTTGCAATGCTGTTTCTGCCTCACGGGAGATGACGAAGGGGTTGTTTTGGGGCTTCGGGGGTGTAGAGGTAATGGATAAATCCGCACTTGGAAGACAGGCGTTTTGAACCTGGTAATCATTTTTCTTGTCAGCGAGGGCATTGCATTTTTTAAGGAACTTTACGCTTTCCACAAAGTTTGCTTTTCTGGTGACCATGACCATGTCGATGGTGTTGAAGTTTTTTTCACAACGAAAGCATCTTGCCAGGTTGGTTTCGGGGTTTGTGGCGGTATTGAACTCTGAGCACAAGGGACAAAGGAAACGAAAGAAGCCTTCACTGATCTTTGATGGAATCATTAAGATTTTTTCGATCAGGATATGGATGGGGATGAGATTTCGCAGGTTATAGAGTTCTTGAGAGGAGAAGCGTTTAGTGATCATGTCACCTCCTTTAAAAGATTTGAAATTCATCGAGAGATTGTGCCAGGATAGCGGCGGTCAACTTCTGTGAATTGTTTGCGGCAGCGTTGAGCAAACAGGCTGTGGCAAGATTATTGATTAACCTTGGGACACCTCTGGCATACTCATGGATGTCGTTTTTAACTTCTGTCTCAAAGATTTTTTCGGAACAGCCAACGCGACGCATGTGGAAGTCGATGTACTGATGCGTTTGGCTCAGAGCCAGTGGAGGGATATGATAGCGAACGGTGATTCTTTGAGCGAAAGCAGTATGACATGAGCGCCTCAGTTCCTTTTTGATTTCTGAATGTCCAATGAGGACCATTTTCAATCGGTCTGTATCCTCGATGGCAGAGCTTACAAGTAGGCGCAAGTCAATAAGGGCATCCGGCGCCAGCAGATGTGCTTCATCGATCAAGAAGATGGTGGTGATGTCGTTGCTTTTGGTTTTCTTTAAGATTTGAAGGAGGACGTTATGCTTTCCCCATGCCGGCAGCTCCCCCATGGCGCTTACCAGGATTTTAAGGAAAGAGGGTGCATTAAGGTGGGTAAGATGGATGTAAACGGGATGGTAGCGGTTTTTCCCAAGGGAATCCATAAAGAGTCTTATGAGTGAAGACTTGCCGACTCCCTCATCGCCTGTGATTAGGGCAATCGTTGCATGGTGGCTGATGGAATTGAGGCGAGCTGTGCCCTGTGTCATGCGCTCGTCACGGAGGATGCCGTCGATGGGGACTCTTTCGCTAAAGGGGTGATCTGTCATTTTGAAATGTGTTGTGAACATGGCTTTTATTCCTTTCTCAAGTTTTGCAACTGGTAGGCGAGATGAGCGATATTCTTAACTTCGGCCTTCTCAAAAGCCTTCACCAGCTTTGGTTCAGTGAGATCTGAGTGCTTATTGTATAACTTCTTAAGTGTTTCCAGTTCTTGTGTGTTGAAGGCGGAGGTTCCGCCTTTTCGTCCCATCAATGAAGCAAGTTTTTGTACAAAGGCCGCAAAGGGCCATCTTTGGCGACTGATGAGTTTAGTGTAATCGATCCCTTTTGCCTGGCCGCTTAGCTGTTTTTCATGCTTGGCAAGGATAAGGTCGATATAGTTGTGCCTGGGTTTGGATGAAGGTATTTCTTCAACGGGATGGTTTCTTTTTTCTCTGTTGTACAGCGTGCCGGTGGCAAGGAATTCTTCATTTTTCGAGTAAATGAAAACCTTGTCCATAGTGGAAAATGGGTCATAGCGAACGAGTACTTTGTCGCCGCGCAATTTGGGATCAACGCTATAGAAGCGCTTGTCGATGGCAACGTCCGAGAAGTCTGGATGAACAGTTCTTGGCAGGGTTTTCATGAAGAACTTGATGGCGTAATCCATGTCGATTGTGCGCATGGTATTTCGACCCTCCTGAAAGAGTTTTCTCGTGATTTCTTTGGTCTCTGAATGCACTGTTTCATGGTAAACAACGTTCAGCCAGGCAAAAAATGCCTTGTTGAGTTTGTGAAGGGTAAGGATATCGCCGGCCCGGACTTCGGCCTCGAACTGGTCCTGGCTGGTGCCGAATATACGTTCCACGAGGCCTCCTGGCGGGGGGTCTCCAGGAGGTCTGTGGAGCAGCTTGATATGCAGAGCATAGCAGGCGGTTTTAAGGGCATTTGCGTGATAGATCTTGGCGTTATCGACATAGAGCTCGTTTGGAATACCATGGATGGTCCAGGCGCGCAGCAGAGAATCGATCAAGATGTCCAGGGATTGCCTGAGATAGTAGCGCCCTTCCACGACATAACGACTGCAACAGTCAATAAACAGGGAAATATAGGTGGGTTGCACCTCGCCATCAACGAGCACATATGGCCCGTTAGAGAAATCCCCGACCCACAACTCGTTCGGGTGCTCCCGAGTCCAGCGACAACGCACTTTCTTTTTGACGACACCCAGCTTTAACCGGGTAGCGCCGTTTTGTTTCAGGTGGCGGTACAGAGTCGAGCGTGGGATTTGTACGTTGCAGTAGTCTTTAAGAAAAAGATTGATGGCATGATGGGAACGTTTGGGTTGATCACGCTTAATCTCGATCGCCTTGTCGATGATTTCTTGCGCTACAGCCCGAGGTTTGCCCCTGTCGCAACGCCTCTTTCTGGCAAGGGCCTCAAAACCGGTTTGCCTGTACTTCTTCAGTTTCCGTTTGAGTGTGGAAAGCGACGGCTTTTTCTTCTTGCCGTTTGGGAAAAGACATTCTTGCCCACTGAGCTTTTTGAGATACCGGTGCGTCTCATCCGGTTCGATCTCCCCAAAAAGGACCGGATGCAAAAGAGAACACCAAAAAATTGCCCATTTTTCGTCTTTCGAATGCATGTTCACCTCCATCAGTGTTTGATGGAGGGAACATACCTCAATTCCAGCCACATGCTGTTGCCAAGTGTGGGAAAATTTTCTGGCCAAAGAGGCGCTGAAACTTTTCGCCTGCACGCAACAGACACCGGGTGTTCTGAAGGATGTTTTTTCTCTGTAAGCTTCGATACTTACATGGATAAACAGGGAAAACCTCGCGGAACATGGAGCTTTGCGGATCTTTCTGGCTTATCAGATGGAGGGCTTGATTTAGTGTTTTCTTCATTGAACCCAGAGAACTAATCCACCGCCAGGGCGTGGAATGTTCAAGAAAACGCTCATCAATATCGTCGTCGCTTCCTTGATAGCCAATTCGCATGTTCTGATGCCATACCGTTTTGCGGTAGGTGCGCTGTTCGTCTTCCACATACTCCTTGCACAAACGCTCCATATCCATGAGGACATAGCGTTTGTGCGGCAAGGCAAAGGCAGGATAATCGGTGAAGGTCTTGCCGCAAATCGGACACCTCCACCGTACCAGTAATGACTTGATAACATGAACAAAACTGCCAACAATGAAACGAAAAAACCGCACACGACGCTCATGTCGTATGAAAGTTCCTGGTTGTTCGGAACATCTTGGGCAAGGAGCTTGCGGAATGGCGATTTTTCCGGATATGACTGAGTCTGTGTGCTGCCGGATTATTTTCTCGATTTCTGATACCATGAAGGCCCCCTTTTTTGATCTGTAAATGGCGATACACCAAGGTGACACACTGTGTATCCTCAAATCATCAAGAAGGCAAAGCTGAATTTTGTGGCCTGTGCGTCGTAACGCAGCAGCATAGGCCGGCTGGCGGGGTATTATTTATGTTTCAAGGGGCGGGATAGGCGGGGTTTTAAAGAAATCAAGGTCAAATAATCAGGGACTAACAGGCCTTGCTTGGGCCAAATATTGCGGGACGCAGCATATACACTTTTGAGGTAATTCTTCCAGTTTGAATATTTATGCAGCTCATCAAATATTATAAGCGGTATAGACTTGTCTTTACGATGAACCGCTTCATAAAAAAACGGGTTTTCGATCAGTTTTCGCTTTTCGTCAAGGATATCCCAGTTAAAATAAAGTGAATTATTGAAATCTTCGGCCAGAATCTGC
>JAIWDV010000085.1:0-6898 GCA_048632525.1 Bacteroidales bacterium
AGACAACGTCAGAGCCACACATAATAAAAAAAGGGCAAAACCGCACAGCGCCTTTGCCCATCCTTTTTTTACTGCTATCATAAGACCGATGCTTATGGGAATGGCCATCTCCATGTATCCGGCCAAGTGGTTTTTACAGCCAAATGTCGCCACCATCCCTTTATATTTTACGTCATAGTCCCACCAGGGTGGGCAAACCTCACCCAGGTATTTGATCATGCCGAAAATGGCGAGAAAGCAGCCCACACCCATGATCGTATAGGCCACCCGCCGCACCTGGTGACGTTCCCTTATGGTGTTAACGATGATGAAATAGACAAGGATATAGTTGGCAAGTTTTATAAGGGCGAGAAGGCTGGCATACTGTTCAATGGAAGAAAAGGACGAGACAACGGCAAGGAAAAAAAGGGCGATCAGGGGGAGATCCAGGGGTGTGCTCACCCACCGGAGTTGCGCATCAAAGATGATCCGCAAGAGATAAGCAGTGAGCATCATCAGGGTAATGAAATGGGCTACCGATACCGCCCATGTCTGCACTGTGCCGCGGGCAAGAGGAGTGAAGACAAGCAGAACAATAAGGCATATTTCGATTATAGAGTTTGTAGTTCTCGGCACATCCATCCATCATAAATCCCTAAATCTTACTTTTTTCCTTTATAATAATAGTCTCTGTACTTGTAATAGTAGCTGTAGTAATGTTTTTCTTCCTTTGGGTTCATCCGGTTTAAGACAAATCCTAAGATCGGAGCGTTGATCTGGTTGAGCTGGTCCACAGCTTTGTGAATGATGGCCCGGTTGACAGCTCCTGCACACACTATCATAATCACGCCGTCTGCGTAGGCCGAAAGGATCAAGGCATCGCTTACAGAGGTTACCGGCGGCGAATCGATGATTAAGACCTCATAGTCAAACACATCCTTGAGCATGCCCATAAGCACATCCATACGTCTTGAACCAAGCACCACGGATGGGTTCGGTGGTGTAGGGCCAGCCGGCAAGACATCGAGGTTTTTTACATCTGTTTTGATAATCGAAGAGGCTATCTGCCCGTAAAGGAAGGGGCGTGTCCGAAGCCCTGGTACTTCATCGGTCAGAATATCTTCCAATCTCATCGGGTCGATAATGTCCCGCTCGTACACAACGTGTGAACTCTTTTCAAAACTGTACCCGCCCTCTGAAAGGTTGAAAGTCCGAACAAGGGCATCCATTATTTGAAGCCGGATAGGACCCCTCAAATTGTCAGGAGTCACGATACCCATATTGACCAGGATAAAACCGAGCTGCTGTCCGGTCTCAACTGCCCTGTCCAGGGCTTTTTTTGCCTGTTCTTCAGTGATCCTGCCGTTGCTGATGAGCACAGAGGCAAGCCGTTTGTCTTTGGGGCGGTTTTTCCAGACAGAGGAAACCAGTTTTCCCTTGTCAAAGGAGAATTGATAGGCATCACTATCGGCGGATATAGTAAGGGTGCCGGTTTTTTCCTGAAGGTCGATCAGAGTCATGAGATCGCCCATACTGAGACTGCCGAGGTCCCCATTTTCAATACGGGTATCAAAGGTTGCAGAGATCAGGCTTGAGACACCTTTTTTCGGATCAGAGGGAAACAAATTTTTGAAAGTCGCAAGCCTGAGGTCACACTCAATAAGGAGAACTTTCTGACCGGCAAAGGCAAAGGACTCGGCAAGGTTCAACGCCACGGTGGTCTTTCCCTCAGCAGGAGCAGCCCCTGTGACCAGGAGAGTCTTTACCGGATTATCGAGCCTGGCAAACCGGATATTTATTCTGAGGGCGTTAAACGCTTCTGCAAAATGTGAAATAAGGCTGAAATCCGCATGACGGGGCATAGACGGGTCGTTGGCCTTTTTGGATCCGGAAGACATCTTTTTATGGAAAAAAGGAATTTTCATACACGCCTTATATCTTTTGAGACATCGTAGATGACGGTCAGCACAGGAAGCTTAAAATGGCGTTCGATATCTTCCGGATTTTGCACTGTCTGGCCTAAGTATTCTAAAAAGAAGGCAAAACCTACCCCGGTCATGAGGCCGAATATGATGCTCAGGAGGATATTCAGTTTTTTCCTTGGCTTAAACGGATAAGCCGGCTTTGATGCCGGCTCCACCAGCCGGATGTTTGCGGTCTCAATGCCCTGGGATATCATGGACTCCTTCAACTTGGTGGACATCATGTCATAGAGTTCTTTGTTAGTGTTGACCTCCCTTTCCAGGATCGCGTACAGTGCCTCCTTTTTATTAGTTTCCAGGGCATCTTTTTCGCATTGCTCCAATGCCTCCTGAAGGCTTTTTTCCTTGGATGCCAGCACTGAATGCTCCGAATGCAGGCTCAACAGCACTTTTTCAAACTCTGCGTGAAACCGATTTTTTATCAATTCCAACTTGGTGGTGATCTGAACCATCTTTGGATGGTTGCTCTTATAGACTTTCTCGTTTTTCTTCAGTTCAATGGCAAGAAAGACCTGCTCCTGGTAGAGTGAGGTCAACAAATCGTTTTTGGCAAATGTGGGCGGAAGCTCCGTGATTTCGTCACCTGCAAGCAACTTTTTCATCTCTGCCATCCTGGCTTCCACGTCCATTCGATTGGCCCTTGTACTGATGTATGAGGTGTTTATCTCCTCGATCTTCTGGCTGTGGACCCTCTGCTTGCCCGTGATCGAAAATATCTTTTCCCTCTCCTTGAAAGCCAGAAACCTGGCTTCTGATTCTTCGAGTTTTTGTTTCATTTTTCCCATCTGGTCGCCCAGCCAGGACAGTGTCCGTTGTGTTGTATCGAGGCGGACATCCATATTGTATTCGATATAAGCCTGGCACAGTGTATTTGCAATGGCCTGGGCCATTGCAGGCTCCTCATCCTGCACACTGACAGTTAACAAACGGGTGTCTCGCACCTGTTCGATATCAATCTTGGGATCAAGCATGGCTACTGCGTCAACCACCTCATCTTGCCTGTTTTCCACTCCGGGGTCAGATGATTCGCCCCGGAAAATAAGCGTCAGTTTTTTGACATTCTTACGAATATTACCCATAAACCCGGCCAGCATCCCGTGGGAGGAATCCTCGTCCATCCTGTCTTTCAGGTTAAGAACCTCATAGACCTTGGACAGTACCAGAGAACTCTTGATCAGCTTAAAATGCGTCTGAAAGGTGAGATTTTCAGACAGATAGGATTCGTAATCGAGCCGCTCTCCGGTGAGGGGAGATTTTTTAGTCTCCCTGTCAATCATCATCCTGGCCGTTGCCCTGTAAACAGGAGTCATGCTGAAGCTGAGTACCGTAACCACCGCAACCATAATGAAAAGGGATGCCAGGATCACCTCCTTACGCTTCCTTATAATGTAAACATAGTCAGAAAGATGAATATTTGTTTGTTTCATAAATTTTATACTCATAGCCACGACTTGGGCACGTAAACCCGGTCGCCTGGCTTCAGGATGATATCGTCGGTCTCGCCCTCTTTGACGTCGTTTAAATCAATCTTGATGATTATCTTTTCGCCATTCTCAAAACGGTTTATAGTGGCCCGGTTGGGGGCGGCAAACTTGGCAAAACCACCTGCGAGGAGACAGGCATTCAGGGCCGTGATCCCATCCTGAAATTCATAGATACCGGGTGTTTTTACATGTCCCATGACATATATCTTGGATTGAGCAATGTCTATAAACACCTTTGGGGGGATATAGACCACGTCATCCGGCTTTAGTTTTACGTTTGCCGTAAGATCTCCTCTTTCGAGCAGTCTTTGCAGGTCCACCACGATCGGTTCTTTTTTCTCAACCAGTTCATTAATCTTGCTCCCGGAGGCGATATCTTTGTATGCCCCCCGAAGCACAAAGGCTTTCTTGCCTCTTTTTTCAGTGGCCCCACCGGCCATGGATATCAATTCAATAAGAGTGGTGTTTTCACGCTCCATGCCATGAGATCCCGGGTTTTTTACCTCACCCAGGATATAGACTCTTTTGCTCCTGTAATCGACAACCGACAGGATAACCTGAGGATCAACGAAACAATCCACCTTTAGACGCGTGGTAATTTCAAGGGTTAGTTCGTCAACATTCAGACCGTCCGCCCTGACCTTGCCCAAAAAAGGAAGGGTGATTGTCCCTTCCTCGGAAATGGTCAGCATGATAGCTCCACCATTCTCAAGCTGCAGCTCTCCGCCTGCATAAAGAAGAAAGGAAAGCCTGTCGCCAATACCCAAAACGTATTTTCCTTTTTGCCCAAACGCGGCTGACACCCAGCAGAGTACAACAAGGGTCAAAATGAGCGCTATTATCCTGGTTGATATATTTCTCATATTTTTTATATTCTTAATCCACAGATTACGCAGATTTCACAGATTAATAAAGAACCATCCTATCCACAGATTACGCAGATTTCACAGATTATAAACAAATCTCTTATGTTCTTCTGATCTCCGACCTCTGATCTCTGTTTTTTCGCGAAGCGATAACAATTTTTATCCGAGCAAGTCGCTCGGATAAATGTCTGCATTCGTCCGCGTGTGTCTGCGGCTAATCCTTCTTTATTGTTAATCCCTAAATTCCTAAATTAGTTTTAATTCCAGCATTCCAGCATATTTGTTATTCCCTGCCCGCCGTACTATATTCAAATCTTATATTCCCATAAATCATATTTTCCGAATAGCTTTGCCCTGCGATATTTGACTCTCTGTCCGTGTATTCATAATAGACTCCGGCAGACAACCAATCGACAATCCTGTATCTTATGCCGAGAGAACCGTCCCAGATCTCGTCTTCTCTGACCTCTGTGGTGCCCGCAGACGTGATGCCCGTGGTAGTTTCATAATCGTTTTTCTGGTAATAGCCGCCCAGACTGCACGTAAGCTTGTCAAAGAAGGTATGTTCCATATTCAGAGTCACCCTGTGGGCCTCGAAGTACGTGGTTCCCTTTGAAAAATCATTCAGGTTCTTCCGGTAACCCAGAAAGAGCGTGCTGACGTCTGACTCCCCTGTGAGCGCCAGGCGGTAAACAAAGCCGTCAAAATTCTTAACCCCGGTCCTGTCTGATTCAAATTGCCGGTTGTGATAACCACCCCCGATCTCGCAATTGATAAAATCGTTCAATTCCCGCCTGAATATAAGCTTGGTCTGGCTGGACTCATAGTCAGGATTGGCAGGATATTGCCTTGCCCAGTACTGTTCTTCCACCTCGATAGAATTTCGATCATCAAGATGATACCGGAGTGTGAAATACCCCCGGTGCTCGTGAGAATTCTCGGAATCCTCGAAATTATAGACCTCATACTGATAGCCGAGGATAGCCGTAAACTTTTCCGCAAAATCATAGGTCAGAAAGGGACTTGCCTGATTAATCCTGTATCTCTCCCTGTCTGCTTCACTTTGAATAAATACATCGTAAGCGCCAGGTTCTCTGGTCTCCTGAAACCTGTCAGTGAAACTCAATCTGAGCCGCTCAAAAAATGTGGTTTCCACCAAAAAATCCAACTCGTGCCCGACAAAATCATCCTTAGAGGCATCGACCCTGTCGCTTTCGTCGCTGTAGTAGTTAAACGTAGGCGAATAAGCAAAGAGCAGCGAGCTGCGGTCCGTCCATGCCCTGGCCATGATGCCGGGCTTGATGATAGTGCTGTAAACCCTTGTCTTATCTGTTTCTGTCCTGTAAAAGTTATCGCTGTATTCCTCTTGCGCATCAAGCGAAAACGTAATATCACTTTCAGCAGCAGCAAAAGAAACAGGGAAGATTAGAAATAGGAGCAAAAAAGGGAAACCAAAGCAAAAAGATTTGAAGTTCCCTATGTTGTTAGCCATGTCACACCCCCTCTTTCAAACAGTAAACACTTTGGAATCCCTTAATTCCTAAATCCCATCCGCAGATTACACGGATTATAAACAAATCTCTTATCCCAGTATTCTATCATATTTCTTATTTATTATAGCATCCCAGCATTTATTTCATCCCATTACGTCTGGCTTGCTGTTGGATCATGTGGTCCCACGTGGTCGCGTTCACGGCTGGGCATATCCGGGCCTGGCCCCATCTCAGGAGGCGAATAACCTTCTGCCGGTCCAGTATCCGCTGTACCGGCAGCCGCAGCAGCAACCATGGTATCGGAATCCAGTCCATGGACTTCTGCTGTAGATGATGCACACCTTTGAACTGCGGCCGCAATGGCTGTTACATCCTGGCCGGTAGCTATGGCCGCAACGTTTGCTCCTCGGGCAGAGCCATAAACCACTCTGGCAGTCTCTTCCGGATTCAGCCCGGATGTCACTGCACCGCTGATCGCACCACTCACGGCAGCACAGGCAGCAAGAGCGCTATCCCGGCCGTGCCGGACCGCAGCGTTTACAGAACCGCCGACAGCCGCCTGGGCTGCAATTTCTGTATCCGCACCCGCGGCTGCCGCCGCGCTGATAGCACCCTCACAGGCACCTTCAATGGCAGCATTCATATGCTGGCCTGCTGCGATTGCCCCGCCCGCAGCTCCCATCACAGCCCCCTGAATCGTTGCATTGATGTCCTGACCCAGAGTCACAGCGCCTTCCACTGCACCCTTTAAAGCCGCGGCAGCGGCAACTTTTGTTGACATTCCTTCTGCAATGGAAGAGGCAACAACTGATTTAACCGCATCTTCTGCTGTTGCGCCCGCCTCCATGGCTTTTTTAACCTGATTTGCGACATCATCCGCTGTTAGAGCAGCAACTGCCTGAGATGTCATAAAAAACATTACCGCTGACAAGAGCAAACAAAATAGAGCCAAACTTCTAATGTTAATCCTCATCATGTCCTCCTTTGGAGACCTTTGTTGAAGGTCTCATAAAAGCCGTCCTGCGCATACACAAAAATAAAACTTAATATATTAAAAACTATCAAAAATTGCAACTTAAAAGCGAGAAAATTGT
>JAIWDV010000086.1:0-6793 GCA_048632525.1 Bacteroidales bacterium
GCTTTGTAACCCGATTCGTTCCCCTGATTTTGCTAAAAGGTAGTGGCTTAATTGTCAAGCATTAATTCACAATTCAAGCTTTGACACCCGATTCGTTCCAAGAAGACTTTTTTTCATATTTCACCTCATTTAATTTGGCACATAACGGCCCCGCATCACCTACAAGGAGGGACACGGGTCTTTTTTTATGCAACGTTTTCTACTAATTTGGCTATAGCTACAGCCGCTCGACCCTGCTTGTTAGGCATTGTTATTGTATCCCAAAGTAGCGAAGTCTCTGCTCCTTCGGCATGGGTTATATTTAGGCAGATTCAAGAGCACGTTTTTTCCACTGTTCGACGTTTACACCCTTAATCAAAAGCCACAAGGGAAGTAACAATTCCCCCCAAAACGTATAAAGGACAATCGGTTCGAAGCTTGGGAAAAAAAAGAATCTAACAGAATCTATCAGATAGCCCAAACATCCAATTATCAACAAGATGCCCAAAATTCTGGGAAGAAAACCCGACTTGAAAACTAAATAACCCATGGGACATAGCCAAAGACCCCAAAATATACCGGAGATATGAATTCCATGTTCGTGCAAATCAAGAAATAACATCACCTTAGCTTGCAACTGATCTGCTTCGAAGGCTGTCAAGTAGTCAGCGCCGTTCAATAGTAGTAGGGCAGCAAATTGGTTAAGCTCATTGAGCATCGTGATAGGGACAGAGACCAGTATGAATATCACCATAAGAACTGCATGGTTTCTGTTAACAGGTTTGAGTAACTTGTATAAAACTAGAACCAACAATATATTGACTACCTGTACGATTAGAGCGCTCACAATGCTAAAACGGAATAGTGATGCATAAGCCATGATATTATTGGCTGTTGTTGCGGCATCTCCGGGCACAATAAGGTTGGAGTGACCAAACATTCCGAAGAAACCGAGTGGGACCATCGTTAGATACAGGAACCCTGCAATTCTCGCGGTCTTATTGGGATTCATTTTTTCTTTGGTAACCATAGTATTTTTTCTTTTAGATTCTGGTCTTACCCACGAAAAGTGGACACGGTTAATTGGTTATGCACTTAATCCATTTATGCAGATCCGGAATCGGTTACAGATGAATTGAATCCCTTAACTATGAGCCATATCGGAAAGAGAAGAGTTTCAAACAAGCCTCCGGGAACATACATAATCATTCCCGCACCATGAGTTGTATCAATAATGCCGCATATATCCAACACGGCGCTTGCTACAACCAACACGTATCCGATAAGGCCCCAGGCTGATATGAATCGTGGAATTAGTTTTGATTGATACAACATAGAAGTAAGCATCAGACCACCTAGGCCGCAAATGATTATAGCCATCTGCAAGGCTATGTTTTTTCCTGCTAAAGCCAAAGTCCCAATTGTTTGGAAATAGGAAGCATCCGGAGCTCCTGCCTTTATGCATTCCTGACTTAGAGTTATCAGCAGTAGTCCGCTGATGACACCACCAATGAGGATGGCGCACTCAATAACCCTGAAGCCAACGTAACAAAGAGCCAACGATTCGTTCTGCCTTTTCAGGATTGCAAACAGCACGACCGCAATACCGACAACCGCGATGCAATTGGTTAGCTCAAGGAGCGCTCCGATTATCACCTGGCCTCTATTTGGATAAACACTGGCAATGGGAGCATCCAGAATAGCACTGAAGAAGTTCGTATATATCAGCGACACAGTCATCGAAATTAAGAATAGTGCTCCCACTGTTCTTGCGATCTTCTTGTCTGTATTCACTCTTCTCTTCCTCTTTGCATAACGCCAGGTATGAGTGGATGGAAAAGCCAAGTAGGACAAGGCAAAAGTGAGTTTTATAATGACTTTAGCAAAAGGGAAAAATGCATCGGCTTTCCCACTCTATCTCAATGCCATTGTTCGGCATTTTGCCGCTTATTGAGTCTAAACTGTTTCTTTAATTCTTTATATTTCTTGAGAATTCCTTCCCTTCTTATTTTCTTAGGAATGAGACGGCTCGGATTCCACCACAGCTTATTTTTAAAAAGTCCTATTTTACCATCATGATATTCTTTATGATGTTTTTCGCATAACCATAAAATGTCAGTGGGTCTGGAATAATCTTCATGATGGGCAATTACTTTTTGTTTGCCACATACGGCACAAGGCAGTCTTTTTAATTCTCCTTTTTCGATAAGGCGGTCTGTAAAATACGACGCGCATTCCGCCTGAATTCGACACACATTTTTCAGGCTTGCCTTCACGTATCAGTATTGTTCGGAGCTTTGCAATTATATTTTTATTTGGGTTGACCTTGGGCTTGCTCATAAATCATTTTAGAAATAGTTTGGATTCTTTCGATTTTATCCTCATCTAACCCCTTCAAATCCTCAAGTAGCAGCCATCCCTCAGAGTACAAATGGCTGAAAACAGTGATTAGGACGGAGTATCTATAGTCATATTTCTGATCGGTTTCTTTTCTCTTCTTTGTCAGGAAATCATGGATGTGCCAAACAGACCAGACATCTTCACTCTTATCGAGCATTTCGCGCACCTCATTCTCAATATGTTTAATTTCACGCTCATAAGCTTTATCAAATGCCTGTCTTGCTATCTTTTTTTCCGTTTTTGACCACTTGATGTCTTTCACTTTTTATTTTCGCTTTATTATTGATGCTGACTGGCATCAGCCGCGGCCTTTAGGACGTCGGCACGAGGATGCCTTGGTTCGGTTCATGTTAGCTTGCTCTTGAGTGTTCGATCGCACGCCTACCCGTAATGTTCTTTCAGGAAGCGGGCAGCGTTCTTTGGTCCATCCCATTCTGCAAGTTGCCTCCGGAACCTCTCCACTGCTATCTTCGCGGTTGCGTCGTGGAGCAGCTTGTCGATAGCGGCCAGGACGTCAGACGCCGTTGCCCATTTCTTGTTCAAACGAATAGCAAACCCTTTCCGAACGCAGACGTCCAGATTCGCTTGCTGCTCCGGATGCATTCCTATCCCCACGATCGGTGTCCCCGACAGGCATGCGTTCATTACAGTATTCTGTCCCCCGTGAATAACAGAGATGTCCGCCATCGGGTTCACCTTGTGTGCGGGCAGGAATCCAGTGACGAGCACATTTTCCGGAGCGTCGACTGCCATCTGCTCGATGTGCGATTTCACGGGTGCGATTATGCGGTAGGGTTTGTTGCGGAAGCCTTCCAGAATCTCTGCAACGAGCGCCGGTTTGCCTGAACTGCCCATGGCGAAATACACAATGGGCTTGTCGCGAGACATTGAGGCCACCTCTTCGGGAACAGGTCTGTCAATCCTGGCAGGCAGTGGTCCAATGTAGTGCAAGGTAGGACGGACCTCGCGAAAACCGACCCACTCGGGGATGTCGGCGAGAAGCGTATGGTCGCCCTCAATCAGGTCGATGAAGTTCTTGAACTTTGGGAGTCCGTAGGTTGGCCCAATCGTGTTGTAGGCCTTTGCGGGAGCAGCCAGCTTAAGGACCAACCTGCTCACCCAGCGGTTCATCCTCTCCTCGTCATTTCGGAACAACCACCGCACAACGCGAAAGTTGGTCCGGTCGGGCCAGGACTGGAGCCCAGCCTCGTAGTACTCCCTAACGCTCGTGGAGTGGAGGACATTGACGAACGGGATCTTCGCGGCGCGAGTGGAGATCGTGACGCTCAGACACCAACCTGTGAGCACCGCAGCCGGACTCACCTCTTTGAAGAATGCGATCTCGTTTGGGACCCGGGCACTGAGTTCTTCGGCTGAAAGGTATCCCACCGTGTTGAGCGTCTCGCCACTAAGAACGACTCGCAGGCGGACGAGTTTCTCTGGGGTAAGCCGCGGCTCCATCTTCTGCAGGCGGAAACCTTCGTCCTCGATCAGTTGTTCAAACTGGCCACCGTAGCTGGCGAAGATGACGTTGAAGTGTTTCCGCGCTGCCCTGGCGATCTCGATCATTCTTCCGGTTTCGGCCAGGTTGTAGCCCGCGACTGCGAATACCAGCGTTTTCATCGTGTCCCTGGACTCCTTCCTATGATCAACCCAACGTTGCCATCGCCGGGGGTAATGGAGCGCAACGGGAATCCCCGTCCGTGTGCATCGACTTGTTCTGTCTTGCGCTTATCTCCGGAAGCGTTTTGCTCGGTCTTGCTGTTCGCGCGGCAAGTTTATTTTGTAGCCACGGCATAGAATTCCACACCATGCTTATCGTTCACCCCCGCCAGCTCCGGGGCATTTGTCCAGCGTGATTCTTCCAGGAACAGGCCAAGTTCTTCGGGTCGTATGCTCCAGATCCATGGCTCTCTAATAACCTTCTGAAGCCACAGCATCAACCCCGTCCATCGACCGGCATCGGGCCGACCATCCGCACCGGTAGGGATATAGGTAAAGGCGATCCGGCTGCCGAGACCAGCGATTACAGCACATTGACAAAACAAATCCCGGACCGCTTCGGGAGGCAGGTACATCACAAGGCCCTCGGCCACGATGACGGTTCGTGCGCCCTGGTCCCATGACTCGTTGGTCTCTAGAACATCCACCAGTTTCCGTTTGCCGAGATCTTCAGCGATCAGGCAGAGATTGTCCCGCTGTCCCATCGCCTCTATTCCTCTGGCCTTGAGACGGGCTGTCGCCGGGTGATCAATTTCAAAGAAGTTTACGCCAGGGAACTCCGGCGCCAACCGCCACCCCATCGTGTCGTAACCGGCACCCAGAACAAGGATCTGGGTAGCTCCGGTGGTAATGCCGTCCCTTACCTGGCGCTCGCAGAATGCCTTTCTGTGGGCAAAGGCCTCAAACTGCTCCGGCAACATCCAGTCGAACGCTTCGTAGACAGAGACCATTCGTCGGGAACGGGCCCATCGTACAATTCTTGCTCGAGCAGCACCGGAAGCAACGAGCAATTTCTCTGTAGCTTCGACCACGCCTAGAGGAAGAACTGTGTCCATCCCTGGTTTTGCCCCCAAGGTCACAACATTCAGGGCAACCTTATACGCTGTCTTGCTTGGTTTTTCTTTGCGCACGGCGGCTCCTTGGAAACCGAACAAGTAATTATACGATTGACCGCTTAAATACCAATAATAAAAAAGATCGACAAGAAAAATATTATTACTTATGTTTTTATTTAACCGCTTAACACTAAATAAATGAAGATAGACGTATATGGATAAACACAATGAGAAAGATTCCCGCCGCCCTAAATGCATAGTTCAACGCTTTATTGGTCAAAAAACAAAATACCCCAAAAATTTCATAACCATTATTCAAAATGGTTACAATACTATTTGGATTTCTGTCAAAGATACCGGTTCAGTGAATCAAACTCCCGGAGTCTGCCCAATTTTATCCGGAAATTAAAAGAAAAGGGGCAGACCGACGCGGGGGTATTACTGTCAATAAGTGTCAAAGCTTGAATTGTGAATTAATTCTTTCAAAACTGGCTTTTCACTTTTTTGTCTTTATTCATTTTCTCTTTAAAGGTTTTCGCACAATGACTGATAGAGCTGCCAAGCTTCTGCTTGCTCTGCCCATACTGATTTTGCTAAATGGTAGTGGTTTAATTGTCAAGCATTAATTCACAATTCAAGCTTTGACACCAATTTTCCAAAGCCGGCCTGGGCAGCAATCTTTTTCATAGTGCAGGTATAATCATGTGCGGTTTAGACCTGGTACGTAAGGGAAATGTGGCAATAATGACGGCATTGGGTATCTCTTTTGTGTTCTTGCTGATCAAGACCGGACAAAATCTGAATCCGCAACATCTTATTTACACGGATTGGCATTTTGTCCCTTCTATTTTACCTATTATTGAAGTGGACCCCAAGTCAAGGACAATTTTCTCCTAAATTAAGGTGCGCTTTTGCCTTTCACGTTATCATCCCGACGGTGTGCAGAAACTTGAAATGGCAGCATAGAGCATGCCGGCAGGCATTGTTAATTGGAACGCTTTTAGCGCTCGTTCTAAATATCTTGTGGGTATTTGTAGTAATTGGCTCTCTGCCTTTAGCCGGCCAGGGTCAAGGAAATATATTGGCAGCTTTGCACGAGGGTCTCCCGCCAGGAATCCCGGTGATCATGCCAGGCGAGATGTTCGACCGGGCAAGGACTCCGAAACTGTTCGAGTACTTAGAGATGCTCGAGGAGTTCGACGCCAAGTTCCCTGGGTTCGAACATGAGATTCACGGGATCACGCACGTGAAAGACACCGATACAGGCCGCAAACGTTACTCTCTCGACGTACTGGCCTGACAGCATAGCCTCAGATACGAGACCGACCTTAAGACCCTTTTACGTAATCAGCAACGATGATTTCAAGCCTGTCCGATTTTACAGCCGGTTTTAAAACGGATTGAATCGAATCAATATCCCAAGAAGGCGACTTTATATGTCTTACATAAGACTGATAGCCGGAAATTAGATGATTAAAAACATTATCAGGAAGCGGTTGACCACCGGTGGTTATGGCGCAGCCATTATACAGCACCAAAACTTTAAGCGGAATGTTGCGACTGACTGCCTCAATTAATCCCATGTGCCCGGCAGCAACAAAAGTGTAATCTCCTGTTATCGCCCAAACACCCCGCCTGTCTGCCCAATATGCGCCTATTGCTAACGGCAGACTGCCACAGTAGTAGGTGGTGACAGCAATGGCTTGGTCTGTCCAATCCGGATGCAACGGCGAGAAGACCCATTTTTACAGCTGAACCTCCCGAAGCCGGGCCGTTTTCCACCCGGTCAGCTGCTGCCGGCAATAAGCTGAGTTGATCCACAAGTGCACTGGCGATTGCGGTCTGGCTGGTAAGTT
>JAIWDV010000087.1:0-6752 GCA_048632525.1 Bacteroidales bacterium
CCTGAAAGCCCTACCCGGCTCAGCAACGGAGGGACAGGGGTTATTCCTGTGTAATCCTTACATACCTCTTTTTACCTGCCCTCAGCAGCAAGAAGTCCTGTTGCAAATCATTGATGTTGATTGTCTGGTCAAACGTTTTAACCCTTTGGCCGTTTATATATCCACCGCCCTGAGAAATGAGCCGCCGGGCCTCACTACGAGTCTTACAAAGGCCTGTTTTTTCAAAAAGTATATAAGCCGGGATACCTTGATCAAGTTCTTCTTGACCAATGCTGTATGTAGGGGCAGCCTCGGGAGACTTTGCTCTGTCAGGGCCAAATAGCTGTTGAGAAGCTTCACGTGCATGGTCTGCCTCTTTCTGGCCATGGCACAGTTTTGTGGCCTCGTAAGCCAGCACTTCTTTTGCTGTTCGAATGTCAGCCCCTTTTAAACGTCCAAGCTGACGGACTTCCTCCATGGGAAGAAATGTGAAAAGGCCCAAAAAACGTTCCACATCACCGTCGTCCTGGTTAATCCAATATTGGTAATAGTCATAAGGCGACGTCAATGAAGCGTCAAGCCAGACTGCCCCTTTGTGGGTTTTACCCATTTTAATCCCTGAAGATGTGGTCAAGAGAGGGAAAGTCAGGCCGTGGATGACTTCCCCTTCAAGGCGTCTTGTGAGATCTGCACCGGCCAGGATGTTGCCCCACTGATCATTTCCGCCCATCTGGAGACGGCAGTCGTAATGTTTGAACAGGTACCAGAAGTCATATGCCTGGAGCAGCATATAGTTAAACTCTATGAAGCTCAGCCCGGTTTCCAGCCTTGCCCTGTAACTTTCCGCTGTAAGCATCCTGTTCACACTAAAATGCCGCCCAATATCTCGAAGAAATTCTATATAGCGGAGATCCGTGAGCCAGTCAGCGTTATTGACCATTATGGCCTTTCCATCGCTGAAATCAATGAAACGAGACAACTGCTTCTTTAGTGCCTCAGCGTTTTCATTGATTTCTTCCAGTGTTAAAATATTGCGCATTTCCGTTTTTCCGCTGGGATCTCCCACAAGACCGGTCCCGCCTCCAACGACACCGATCGGCCTGTGTCCTGCTCTCTGCATGTGGACGAGCGACATGATGGGGAGAAGGCTCCCCACATGTAAGCTTTTTGCGGTTGGATCAAACCCGATGTAGCAGGTTGTAGGGTTTTCAAGGAGCTCACGCACGAGTTTCCTGTCAGTTACCTGTTCAATAAAACCTCTATCTTCAAAGATATGGAAAACGTTTTTCATTTTAATCCTGCAATTTTTTTCTTTTGTATCCTTCAGGCAGGCTCAAACGAACCACCTGCCCGGGCTTTCCAATATTTTCAATCTGTACGCCATTAAACTCAAAACTAATACCGCCCGCGTTGCCGATAAGCAATTCCAGGCCCTCTTTGGCTTTCCACTCAGGATGACTTCCAGGAGTGAAGACATATTCTTTGGGATCCTGATCATCTACAAAGATCCTGACCCAGGTCTTTTCTCTAACGTTTGCCTTAAGAATCAGTTCCCGGGTTTCAGGTCCGGGGCTGATTTCAGGCTCATAGGCTAACAACGGTCCTGCTGAAAATGATGTTGCCGCTTTTTCCTCTAAGGGTTTGTTGGGAGGCTTAACGTCAACAAGTTCAGGAGACGGCCCCGGTGCAGAAGCCGCTAGGATTAAAGCCTTCTCCGTCCGGGGTACCTGTTCCACCGATTCAGAGACCTGGCCCGATACAGATTCTTTCTGCTTCTTCAAAGGCAGTTCTTGGGTTTCGCTGAAAGTTTCCTGAACAGGCTCTGAATTCACCATGCTGCCGTCAACTGAATGAATTGCCTGAGAGCGCTCCGAGACGCCCTTTCCAGGTAGATACTCCTTCCACAAAAAATAGGCTAATGCCATTGTAACCAATAGAAGGACCAGCACAACCGAGAGAGTTTTCCTGCTCCCCACAGGCTCTCCAAGAGGCTTGGGAGTTGTAGATTCAATGGGGGCAGTCTTCTGATAAAGTGCTACAATCTCCCCCTCATCCAATCCCACAGCATGGGCGTAAGAACGGACAAATCCCTTCACAAAAATCGGCGAAGGGAGACTGGGCCAGTCTTCGCTTTCCAAGGCCTGAAGGATGTGAGGCTGGATCCTGGTCATTTCAGAGACCTGACCAAAATCGAGCCCTTTTCTTTGCCTTTCATCCTTCAAAAGGGCCCCTACACCACTTTCCATAATTGACCCTGTTTCTCCGTCCTCCACATCTGGTCTCCGTCCCGGGCTATGCTCCGAAAGAGTGTCTGACTCGAAGGCAAAGGCCTTTTGATCGGTAGGATGCTGATATTCAAGGTGGTTCATATTTGCCCAGTTTTAAAAAATGATTTTTGTATATGCCTTTTCTCTTAAACCTTTGATCCAGGAGGAATATCTTTTGTCTATTTCCTCCTTGTAAAGAATTTCAAAAATGGCATCTCTTACCTCTTCAAAAGGCTTCACTCCGCTGTCCTGCTTTTCAAGAAGCTTAACAATCTGTATTCCGGCCTGTCTTATGATCGGCCTGGTAACGTCTCCCGTTGACATGCCTTTTAGAACTTTCAGAAGTTCCGGATCAAGCTGGGCCGTCTTGAAAAGCCCCAGATCCCCGCCCTCTTCGGCGCCGGGGCCTTGAGAGAACTCCCTGGCCATTTTACCGAAATCCTCACCCTTTTTCAGTCTGAAGACGATCTCTTCGGCTTTCCGTAAAAGAGCAACAGTTTCTTCTTGATTTGACGGGTCTTCCTGCTTCAGAAAGATGGTTGCAAGATGCACTTTTGCTATGATGCTGAATTTATCCTTGTTTTTGCTGTAATAGTCTTTGATCTCTTCCTCTCTTATGACTATCTTGGACTTTACTTCGTAATTGATAAGTCTGTTCCGTTCCAGTTGCCTTTTGATTTCTTCCCGGTACGACTTCAAACTCACTTCTTGCTTTTTTAGTCTGGCAATCAGGTCTTCCTGGGTAAACTGGTTACTTTCCTTTATCCTTTCAATAGCTTCATCAATCTCCCCGGGTGTAACCTCGATTCCCATTTCCCGGATTTTCTCAAAGGCAATTTTTTCATCGACCAGAAGATCTAAAACCTTGCGCCGGGTTTCTATATATTTTTTTTCATCTTTCATTTTAAGCTCACCTGAATCATAACCGGTAAGCTCTTTGATCTTGTTATCCAGTTCGTAGAGTGTGATCACATCGTTATTCACCTGTGCCACCACCCTGTTGCATATTTCAGCCAATACTACGGGATGAAATACCAGGGCCAGAACCGCCGTCCAAATGGTTATGGAAAAAATCTTAAATCCTTTCATTCAATTCAATTCCAATTTATTCAACAGTTCCTGATTAATCCTGACTTCAAAATGAGTCCCCAGGTTTTCTATCCATTTCTTAAGGAATATTTCACGTTTTTGGTGAAGAAGCCTTGTTTCAATTTGCTGAATGACATCAGGGAGTTCTTTCACAGTATCGGGTCGAATGGAAAGCACTCTAAAAATATGGTATCCATAAGGCGTCTCCACAACCGGACTCAGTTTGCCCTGCGGCATTGAAAAAAGCACCTTTCCCATTGACTCTTCCAGATGGTCACGGGCAATCCAGCCGATCTCACCGCCATTGTCAGCCTCAGGCCCTATTGAATATTCACGGGCCAGTTCCCTCATGTCTTCGCCGTTTTGTATTCGTTTGAGGAGACTTTCGGCCTCTCCTTTGGTCCTGGCAACAATTTGTCTGAATCTTACCATCCGGGGAAACCTGAATTCATCAGGATTGTTTTCAAAATACTGCTCAATCTCCCTGGAGGTCGGCGGGACAATATTTTCTGAAACCTTCTCTAAAATTCTGTTTACAAGGAGTTGCTCTCCAAATTGATCTTTCCACTGATCAAAATCCACATATTCCCGAAGTAACGCTTCCCTAAAGGCATCTTCCCCATATTCCCGCCTGATGTCATTCAGGGCACTTTGCAGCTCCCTTTCCGGGATAGCAATGCCCTTTTCCCTGCCATATTCCATGATCAGATAATGGCATATCAACTGTTCAGCAAGCTGGTTCCGATACTGGTCCTGGTGCTTCTCCAGCACATTCATTCCGGCACCTATTAATTCCATATCCTTCTTTAGCTCATCAGCGGTGATTTGCCTGGAGCCAACAACGATGACTACACTGTTCTCTTCCTGCTCAACGAGACCGCAGCCAAGAAAGAAAAATACTGCTGTGCTGAAAATGAAAATAAAACCGCAGTTCGCAAAAGGAATTCGGGACTTATCAATAATGCAGGGAATCATCAATAATCAATCCTAAAACATTCAGAATAGCAGCAATAGCCCTAAATGCCAATATATTTTTCCCCACAGTAATTCTAATTGCCACTAAAACACCCTCTCATAGATATCGTCTACATGTTTCACATGATAGTCCAGGTCAAATATTTCTTCGATCTCTGTCTTACTCAAATATCCTCCAATCTCTTGATCTTCCATGATAAGATCTTTGAATTCCTGCCCGGTCTCCCAAACCTTCATGGCATTCCTTTGTACCATAACATAGGCAGTCTGCCTTTCAAGGCCCTTTCCGGCCAGTCTCAGGAGTAATTGCTGAGAAAATATAAGCCCTTTCATTTTTTTTAGGTTCTCAGCCATCCGGTCAGCATGGACCACCAGACCTCTTAGAATTCCGGTTAAACGATGAAGCATGTAGTCAATGAGAATGGTGCTGTCCGGCGCGATTACCCTTTCCACAGAGGAATGGCTGATATCCCTCTCATGCCACAAGGGCATGTTCTCCATGGCGGCCAGGGAATTGGATCGCACAAGGCGAGCAAGGCCTGAAATGTTTTCACAGCCAATGGGATTTTTCTTGTGGGGCATGGCAGAAGAGCCCTTTTGTCCCTTTCCAAAGGGTTCCTCTACCTCAAGGACTTCTGTCCTCTGAAGATGTCGTATCTCGACAGCTATTTTTTCCAGTGTCCCGGCGAGAATTGCAAGACTTGAAAAATACTGGGCATGTCGATCGCGCTGGATAATCTGAGTGGATATTTCTTCAGGCCTTAGCCCAAGTTTTTTACATACAAGAGCTTCGATCTTTGGGGAAGTATTGGCAAACGTACCAACGGCCCCGGAGAGCTTTCCGTAGCTGATGACATCACGCGCCTCAACCAGTCTTTTCAAGTTCCGTTTCATTTCAGAATACCATACGGCCAGTTTCAGGCCAAAGGTTATTGGCTCTGCATGAATTCCGTGGGAGCGCCCGATCATGACCGTATACTTATGCTCCATTGCCCTGGTCCGAATGACATCCATAAGCTCCTGGAGATCCTGAACGATTATGTCCATGGCCTGTTTCAAAAGAAGTGCAAAGCTCGTGTCCAGGATGTCGGAAGAGGTGAGGCCCAAATGGATATATCGTGAATCAGGGCCCACATGTTCTTCCACGTTCGTTAAAAATGCAATGACATCGTGTTTGGTTTCCTCTTCAATCTCCAGAATGCGCCCTACAGAAAAGGCGGCCTTTTTCTTTATGTTTTCAAGGGCCTCCTCAGGTATAAGGCCCTCTTGTGCCATGGCCTCGCAAGCTGCAATTTCAACTTCAAGCCACTTTGCATATAAATTTTCAGATTCCCAGATACGACCCATCTCAGGTCGCGTGTATCTACTGATCATTTTGTAACCTCCCGAGAACGAACTTAGCTCCGCTTCGCTCTGCAATTGGAATAAGTTATACAATCACAACACATTACACCAACCGGCTCAAGACCAGACCAAGGGAAAGGAGAACCCCATGGGCTATCAGAGTCTGAATGGTAAGGGCCTGTGCCGGTATCAGCCCCTCATATGAGAGATATTCTCTCCATAGAATTTTCATCGCCTTGAATGCGAGTGGAAATGCAATAAAAGACAGCATGGTCAGGTAGGTCAATCCTACAATACCGATAAGAAAAATAACGGCAATAAATGCCGCCAGCATAATGATGCAATAAGGATACCTGGAGAGCTTCGGCCCCAATCTGACTACCAGGTTTTTCTTCCCGGCATCACGATCTGCCTCGTAATCGGGGAATTGATTGATCCATATTACGGCCGCAATAAAGAAGCCCTGGGGAAACCCAAGAGCAAAGGCGGACCAGCTGAGAGAGCCAGACATTACATAGTAAGCTCCCAGGGTGATAAACGGGCCGAATGCGAAAAATATGCAAATTTCACCCCATCCACGAGACATGAGCTGAAGGGGACGGGCTGAATAGGCCCACCCTGCAGCGACCCCTAAAAGACCGATTGCAAGCACAAGGGGTCTCCCCAGGAAAACCAGCCAGATAGCAGCAGATAGACTGAGCACATAAAAAAATACAGCGATTGACAGCACGCACCAGGGTGCAACCTGTCTATTTTGAATGACCCGGCTTCCGCCACTAAAAGGCGTCAAACGCACATTGATCGGATCACTGCCTTTGGCATCGTAATAATCATTAAGCAGGTTAGCGGCCAGATGCAGGGCTGCCACTCCAAGGGCAGTGATTAAAAAAAGCAGGAGAGAAAAATGCTTATCAGTGAAACCATAGGCAGCGCCTATAATGACCGGAATCAAAGAGCCAGCCAGGAAAGGTGCCCTTAGGGCTTTTATATACACATTCATGCTTGAAATGCCTTATACATATTGGAATATCAAATAGTTATGGGCGTCAAAAATATAAATTCGGACTTTTTATATGGGCATCAAGTTTGATGTACCAA
>JAIWDV010000088.1:0-6716 GCA_048632525.1 Bacteroidales bacterium
GTTCAACACATTAACCGGATTCACATACAGGGGACTTTCACCCCATAAATTCACGCCCATGCCGGGCGTACACAAGGCTAATTCAGCCGACGCAAAAAGCCGCGCGGCTGATTAGCGACGTTCGTTGCAAAGAAAAATAGCTATTGCAAGAAAACAATTTTGGTAAATTTGAGTTAAATGGCGTTTGTTTCTGATGGTTTTCAATTTTTCAACAAGAGGTGACATAATGACAAATCCAGGATCAGAAGGAGAGCATGTTCTTCAAAAGAAATTCAATACCGAAAAAAGAGCCCAAGCATTTTACGATAATCAGGTGCTTGACCGGCTGAATCCACGTATGGTTGAATTTATCGCCAACCAGGAGATCTTAGTTATTTCCACGTCCGACACAAAAGGAGATTGCGATTGTTCTCTGAGAGCTGGAGAGGCTGGCTTCGTCCACGTTCTAGACGAAAAGAACCTTGTTTACCCGGAATATAGAGGAAATGGCGTAACAGCAAGTCTTGGTAATATTTTGGAAAACCCACACATCGGTATGATGTTCATTGATTTCATCAAAGATACAGTGGGTCTTCACGTAAATGGTAAGGCCGCAATTATCGAAAATAATGAACTACTACAACGAAAAGATATTTCCCGGAAAATAATTGAAGATATGAATAAAAAGGGACGAAAACCAGAACGCTGGGTACTAGTCGAAGTTGAAGAGGCTTATATGCATTGCTCAAAGCATATTCCACTCTACCAAAAAGCAGACAAATTGAGGAAGTGGGGAACCGATGATGCAAAGATCAAAAAAAGCGATTACTTCTTGGCTAAAGAGAACAAAACTCAACCATAAGGTTTCAACTCGACATAGAGGAAAAAGAATAAATTAAACGGCAAAAAAAGCGAACAAGTCAATTCACTTGACCAGCAACTCGTATCCGATTTTTTGTATAGATTCAAGGTCGTAGTTTCTGCCAGGTTTAACGGTGGCTGCACGGCGGGCAAGTGATCTCAAACGTTCGGGGAACGCAAGCGACGGGAGAAACTTTAGGATACTAACAAGAGGAGCACAGAAATATGATTAAGCGAGTCGTTAAAAAGAAGAGCCTACGTGACTCTGCATCTCTCAAGGATGATTTGGAGTATTGGCTAAGTAAACCTCCGGAAGAACGCGTGGCTGCTGTAGACTACTTGCGAGGACAATACCATGGAAGTACAACCAGACTTCAGAAATCTGCTCGAACTATTCAACGAGCACAAAGTTGACTATCTCATTGTAGGCGGTTATGCTCTGGCCTTTCACGGGGCTCCGAGGTACACTGGGGACATTGACATCTTCGTCAGATCAGATCAAGACAACGCTCAGCGAGTTATGAAAGCACTCGATGCTTTTGGTTTTGGTTCCGTAGGACTGAAAACCGAAGACTTCCAGTATCCAGACAAAGTTGTGCAACTCGGTGTGCCACCTGTAAGAATAGACATCGTGACTTCCGTTACCAATGTCACTTGGGAGACTGCGGCGTCAAACAGAGTCGAGGGTAAATATGGCGATGTTGTCGTCCATTACATAGGGCGTAATGAATTCATTTCCAATAAGCGAGCCATCGGCAGGAAGAAAGATTTGGCAGACCTGGAAGCTCTTGGCGAAGAGTAATATGTTCAGCACCGAGGCGCTTGAGAGGGACCGGGCAATACCGTGCCGTTTTTGAAAGGCAAATATTTATCATTAATTTTTTTCCTTTTGCCAAGGCTTTCGCTTATCGCTGCCCGGCCCCTCATTTTGCCGTTATCATAAATGAGTACATATCAAAATACATACAAAATTTTACACCAAATCTACGAAAAACATAGACGGAAATACAAAGAAAATAGCGACTCAAAGCAAATGTGTTGTATGTGGTCTACGAATGATCCTCCTGATATAATTGAAGGCACTGAACCATTTTGTGATATTGAGGATGTTTTTAACATCTCAATAAATGAGGATGATGCTTTGGATCTTTACGATATGAATTTAAACAACGCAGCAAAATTCATAATCGAAATACAAAAGAAAAAATGATAACAAGGTGCTTGAGAGAGATGCTCAGGAAATGCCAAACTATGGGAGTCACCCGACAAAACGGAAGTTTTACCCAGGATTAATGTAACTCAATAAGTACGGATAGCATTAGAAAATCCCCCTCAATCCCCCTTTGCAAAAGGGGGAAGCTAAAGGAATGCCCAAACTTATTGAGAAATTACAGGATTAATTATGAAAACCGCCGTCTCAATCCCGAATAACAAATCCGGTACTTCTGAAACCAAAGGAACGCTGGGTACATTTGCCGGTGTATTCACGCCAAGCATTTTAACTATCCTTGGTATCATTCTATTTCTTCGACTGGGCTATGTGGTCGGCAATGCCGGCCTGGGCCTTACCCTGCTTATCCTGCTTTTAGCCAATGGCATTTCAGTATTGACCAGTGTTTCCCTTTCCGCCATTGCCACCAATCTTAAAGTTAAAGGCGGCGGCGATTATTACCTGATTTCCCGCACTCTCGGGCTTGAATTCGGCGGAGCGATCGGCATTGTCGTTTTCCTGGCCCAGTCAGTCTCCATTGCGTTTTATTGTCTTGGATTCGGCGAGGCATTAGCCGCATTGCTGCCGATAGATTCGAGTGCCCTTCCTCAAATTATCGCTGCATTTGCGGTTTCTTTTTTATTTATCTTCGCCTGGCTGGGAGCAGATTGGGCAACAAAATTCCAGTATGTTGTCATGAGTATTCTGGCTGCAGCGATCCTTTCATTCTTTATCGGTGGGTTTATCAGATGGGATACTGCCCAGTTGATCCAAAACTGGTCTTCACCGCAAACGAACCTGGGTTTCTGGGTGCTGTTTGCTATTTTTTTCCCGGCAGTCACCGGATTCACCCAGGGGGTGAGCATGTCCGGCGATTTAAAGGATCCGGGGAAAAGCCTGCCTCTGGGAACGTTTACGGCCGTTGGTATTTCAATTGTAGTTTATCTTTTATCCGCAGTGGTATTTGCTGCTGCACTGCCGGCCGATGTCATGATGAGCGACTACGGTGCCATGAAAAAGGTTGCCTTTATTGACTTCCTCGTTACCGCCGGTGTTATTGCTGCAACTTTGTCTTCTGCAATGGCCTCCTTCCTGGGTGCTCCACGCATTCTGCAATCATTGGCCGGTGACCGGACTTTTCCTTTTCTTGCAGTGTTTGCAAAAGGTTCAGGACCCACCGGAAATCCGAGACGCGGTGTTTTACTGGCTATCTGTATCGCTTACGCAACCATCGGTTTCGGCCACCTTAATCTGATTGCTCCGGTAGTTTCGATGTTTTTTTTAATCTCCTACGGTCTTTTAAATTATGCAACCTATTATGAGGCTCGTTCAGCCAGCCCATCGTTTCGCCCACGGTTTCGCTACTTTAATAAATGGTTCAGTCTGGCCGGAGCACTGGCGTGTCTGGGCACCATGCTGGCAATTGATCTTTATGCCGGAATCGTCGCAATTGCAGTATTGTTTGCTATTTTTCAATATCTTAAGCAAACCGCCGGTCCTTCCCGCTGGGCCGACAGCCGCAGATCGTATCATCTCCAGCTTATAAGGGAGCATCTTCTGGCTGCCGCCGACGAACCGGAACATCCGCGCTACTGGCGTCCTCAGATCCTGGCTTTTTCTGATAACCCTGAGCGCCGTGCTCAACTTCTTCGCTTTTCATCCTGGATTGAAGGCGGTAGCGGCATAACAACTGCTGTGCGAATTCTTGAAGGCGAAGGATTGAAAATGCGAAAGCTAAAAGAGGAAGCTCAGGCACAGCTTCAGCGGGATATTATTCAAGACGGCGCCCATGCGTTTCCCCTTGTGGTTGCAGCCCCTAATCTTCAAATCGGCATCCAGACCGTGGTTCAAGCATACGGTGTGGGTTCTTTAAAAGCCAACACTATTATTCTCAACTGGCTTGGCCAGGTATCTAAAAAAATTCTGAGCTTAAATGATCAGAAATTTGGGGAAAACCTTCGCTGGACGCATTTTTATGGCTGCAATATCGTCATTCTGGATGCCAAAGCAGACAAATGGGCCGCGCTGGAGAAAACTGACGATAGTGCCCGGTACATTGATGTCTGGTGGTGGGATGATGCGACCAGTCGTCTTATGCTCCTGATTGCTTATTTGATGACACGACATGAAGAATGGAGCGAAGCTAAGATCAGATTGCTGGCCGCCGATTGCAGCAAAGAAGCCGATCAGTCGGTTGAAAGTCTTAAGGAAATGCTCGAAGAAGTTCGCATTGAAGCTGAACCAGAAATAGTTCAAGACGTCAGCGCCGACACCATCGCGGAATATTCATCAGATTCTTCAGTTGTTTTTCTCCCATTTCGTATAAGAGACAATCAGGTTGTTGACCCTTTGGGCAATCCGATGGAAAAAACGCTTTTTCTTTTACCTGTTGTGGCGATGGTTATGGCCGCCGAGGACATCAATCTGGATGCCGAGCCGGAGGAAGGCAAAGCCGCTGAAATGGCACAAGCTTCAGACGCGTTGGAAGACGCCGGGAAAAAAGCACAGGCGGCTGAAAAAGAGGCTGAAAAAGCTATCGAAACTGCTGAAAAAGCAAAAGAAAAAGCTGAAAATATGGAGGCGGATTCTGACGGTATTAATGAATTAATCAAAGCAAAAGCTGAAAAAACTGCCAGCGATGCTGAAAAGCAGGCAAACAAAATGTCCCGCAAAGCAGCCAAAGCGGCTGCTAAAGAAGAAACAGCCGCCCGGGAAGCCGAAACCGCCGGAGTCTTGCCGGAAAAATCTAAACCAGAAAAATCTAAAAAGGAATAGCTGTCATTGATACTAACCGAAAACTGTTGTTTTTCCTCCCGCCAGTAGCGGGACGTAAGGCTCAAATTACTGAACTCTAAATTTGGAGGCACAAATGCAATATTTTTGCGATTTAGAAAACAGGGAAGCGAAAGAAACCGTCCCTGGTGTGCACATTCGCACCTTTTGGGGCAACAAGATGCTGTTATCCATTGTCGATTTGGCTGCCAACGTTGTTGTACCCGCTCATAGTCATCCTCACGAGCAAGCCGGTACCGTTATTTCAGGCGAGTTCGAGATGACCATCAACGGGGAAACACGCAAGCTTAAGCCAGGGGATACTTACATCATTCCTGGCGGTGTGGAGCACGGTGCCAGGACAGGTGATACCCCTGCCAGAGCGTTGGATGCGTTCAGCCCTGTGAGAGCAGACTATCAGTATTGATACATTTGTGCTCGGATGCAGGAAATTGGTTCCCACAGGGGTTAGTAATGAAGAAGACATATACGCAACAATCATCTGTCTGTTTCTTCTCAAGCACCTTCGGGCCAGTTGCCATACTCTGGAATGTCTATGAGGGATTTCCGAAAATTTTCAGGATTCTTCTTTCAAATTCAGAGGCTTCATCCACACAATTGGTTAAGGCCGCTTTTCCAAGGTCCATTGAATCCTCTTGCACTGAAATTGATGTAGTTGCCAGTCAGATTGAAGCTTTCTTCGCTGGCGACGATATTAGCTTCTCTCTTGAAATCGCTCGAATGGATATCTGCTCTGAATTTCAGCAGAAAGTCTTACGTGCCGAACACGGGATCCCCCGTGGGTATGTGAGCACTTACCAGCGCATTGCCAAACAAGTTGGCAAGCCGTCTGGAGCTCGTGCCGTTGGTACAGCTTTGGCCAACAATCCATTCCCATTGTTGATTCCATGTCACAGGGCTATCCGCTCCGATCGAACCCTTGGAGGCTACCAGGGAGGTCTCAGAATGAAACAAGCCTTGTTAGAAATGGAGGGGATTTTTCTTAACCATAAGGGGCGGGTTATTACGAAAAGGATGTTCTACTGATTACTTGTTCTGTCTAAGATCTCACCAAATCGTTCACCTTTTAAACAGTGGCGCTGGTAATGGGGAGTGGGAATGTCTTACTGGCCTGCTATGGTTATTCAAGATTGCTTTTTCCCGTCAATCTCCAGTTCGTTATTAGCATAATCAAACTATATATTCCAATTCCAAGCATGATCGAGTCTTCATAAACGCCGAATTTGGGTATCTGGATGAATACTGGAAACGGAACCGCCCAGAATAGCAATATTCCGTAAATAATCCTGTTAACCTGTGGAAGCGCGGTGGTAAGCAGGAGCAGGGCGAATGCCGCTGTTGGGCAGGGATGGGTTCCTACTATAATTAACTTCGGAAAATAATGCCCGAATGCCATGCCGAACAAGGGATAGCAGATAATAATCATCATTAATAAAATCGTAAGATATTTCCGCCACCCTGTTTTAGGAAGACAAAATTCCATCTTTTTTTTGTATATGTCCAGAACATACAAAATTGCCACAACCGTAAATAAAGTTCCAAAAAAATAATTGCCTGCCAGCCCTTTACCTTGGATTATAAAAAAGACAATACCGATCCATGCAAATGAAAAAGACAGGTATATTCTCACAAATTGGTTTGCCTTCTTTCCCGGCATAACGAATAAATAAATACCCAGTGCGATCGCGATTGTTATTGATATTATTTGAGCAGGCCAGATACTGGAACCATATGCTCCGATTATGCCCCACCATTTTTCTGCTGGTATCATTCCACACCCCCTTTAATAATAGAAATTCCGTATGTGACAATTTGTTCTGTTTCCTTTTTTGTTGTTTCCACCTATTTCCTCCTTCTATTTACCGTCCTGTTT
>JAIWDV010000089.1:0-6705 GCA_048632525.1 Bacteroidales bacterium
TTTAAATCGTTATCGTTCATTTTAAAAACCACCCCTCTATAAGACTTTTATTGCTACCGTTTTTCAATTGTTGTTACTTTTTTATTCTCAGCCTCTTATACGAAAATCGATTTGTTGAGATTGTCTTTCTGTTGCTTTTCCCCAAATCTTCTTAAAGGTATCCCTAGTAAATTAAATATCACAAGTACTATTAATTTTTATTATCCATTTTTTAAACAACTAAAGAACCTCCTACAAATTTTACCGATTATAAATAACGGTAAATGTATGAGTAGTAGCGGATATTAATGCGGTTCGTATCAAGTTGCAAAGTAGCCAAAGCTACACCTTTAAAATATTCAAAAAACCATACTCTTTTTGAAAGTTTTTCTTTTGCCTGGCAGGGGCTGGTGTATGCGTTTAAACATGAGCGTAATATGCGTTTGCATTCAATATTTGCTGTAACCGCATTGATTTTGGGGTTAGTGATGAGATTTTCTGTGGTGGAAATGGCGCTTTTATTTTTGACCATTACATTCGTCCTGATTTTAGAGATAGTAAATACCGCGCTTGAGTTAACCCTGGATTATACTCACGGGACAAGCTATCAGCCTCTGGTGAAAGTAATAAAAGACGTGGTTGCCGGGGGTGTCCTTCTGGCGTCTGTAAACGCGTTGATTGTGGGAACTGTTCTTTTTTTCAAACATATTTATTTTAGCCTATGAAAACAATTATTCTTTGCGCTGGCTATGGGACGAGATTGTACCCTTTGACTAAAAATGTCGCAAAACCTCTTTTACCAATAAGAGATAAACCTATTGTTGAGTTTATCACGGATAGTGAGATTCGGCTGGATGATATTGTCCGAGAACAAATTTATTTGTCACTGCCCATGAAATGCCTTTGCAGGGAAGACTGTTCCGGGCTGTGCCCCTTGTGTGGAACCAACTTGAACATGAAAAAGTGTGAGTGCCTGAGAGAAAAAGGGCATCCCGGTTTTTCAAAACTAAAAAAAGTAAAATTTCAAGGAGAATAAACCTACGTTATGGCTGTACCCAAAAAGAAGAAGTCAAAATCCAAACGAAATATGCGGCGAGCCCATGATAGCATTAATATGCCGGGTGTCGCCACTTGCCCCCATTGTCATGAGCCTGTATTGCCCCATCACGTTTGCCCCGAGTGTGGGACATATAGGGGTAAAACCATAGTTGAGACCGAAGAGAGTTAGTATGAACGTCGCTGTGGACGCCATGGGTGGAGATAAAGCTCCGGAAATGGTGGTACAGGGCGCAGTTGAGGTTGCGGATGCCTTGGGGATACATGTTACCCTTGTTGGTGATAGGGAGGCTATTTCGGATGTGCTCTGTTCATATTCTCCCGCGGATCATATCACCGTGCATCACTGTGAAGACGTGGTGGGGATGGATGAATCGCCCTTAAAGGCAGTTCGACAAAAAAATGATGCCTCCATAAGGGTAGCCTTCGATCTGGTAAAAAAGGGCCATGCCGATGCGGTGGTCAGTGCAGGAAATTCGGGTGCCACACTCGCTGCTGGCATCCTGACATTAGGGCGTATGGAGGGGGTGGATAGGCCTGCCATTGCCGGGATCTTGCCCGCCGAGAAAGGGCCTGTGATTCTTATAGATGTTGGGGCGAATGTCGATTGCCGTCCAACTTATCTTTTCCAGTTCGGTGTAATGGCGAATGCCTTTGCCAGTTCCTACCTGGGAATGGAGAACCCCAAAATAGGTCTGTTGAGTATCGGTGAGGAAGGTGGTAAAGGTAACGAACAGGTCCGCTTGGCCCGGAAATTGCTTGAAAAAAGCCCACTTAACTTTGTGGGAAATGTGGAAGGTCGTGACATTTTTTCAGGTGATGTAGAGATTATCGTATGTGATGGCTTTGTCGGGAACGTGGCCCTGAAACTCAGTGAAGGAATGGCAAAAGCGGTAACCAGAATGTTGAAGATGGGGCTTACGGGTACACTTTCAGGCAGGGCAGCACTCCTCTTTGGTCGCCGATCTTTTGAAAATATCAGGCGCAAATTGGATTATGAGGAATACGGAGGGGCCCCACTGCTGGGTATTAATGGGGTTGGAATTATCTGTCATGGTGGCTCTTCATCCAGGGCCATTAAGAATGCCATTAAAATGGCAGCCCTGTATGTAAGTAACCGTGTTCTGGAGAAAATGACTTTTCAATTTAACAATTTTATGGCAAAAGAAGTTAGCTCCTGATGGGTCGTAAAACTTCTCGGATAGCCTCCCAGGCAAATACTCCAGTGCTTCTCTTGTTTACGCCCAAAGGCCCCTTTGCGGGCAGATCAAAGGCACGTTCTTGTGCGTGGTTTCTTTATTTTTGAAAGGGATAAGTATCGTGGGTAACGGGAATCAAAAAACGGTGGTCATTACGGGTGGGTCAAGAGGCATAGGCCGTTCCGTGGCTTTGAGGTTTGCAGAAGACAGGCCCAGAATCATTATTGCACATTATGATCCTGATGAAGTGGAGGCTAATAAGACGCTGAATGAATTGACCCAGCGAGGTGTGATTGCAGAGAGCCATAAGATAGACGTATCTTCTTTTGAACCTGTTGCTTCTTTTTTTAAAGATATCCTTTTAAAGTATGAGAAGATAGACGTGCTTGTGAATAATGCCGGAATCACCAGGGATGCCCTTCTGATGCGGATGACTGAGGATGAGTGGGATACCGTCATCAGAGTCAATCTGAAGAGTGTGTTTAATTGCACCCACGCAGTAGTGAGATCAATGATCAAACAGAGAGGGGGCCGCATTTGCAATATAGCTTCGGTCGTTGGTCAGATAGGAAATGCGGGGCAGGCAAACTATGCTGCTTCTAAGGCCGGAATCATGGGGTTCACCAAGACCATTGCCAGGGAGGTAGCAGCGAGGGGAATTACCGTGAACGCTATTGCACCCGGATTTATTGATACTGAGATGACCTCTGTACTTCCTGAAAAAGTCAGAGAATTTTTTGTCGGGCAGATACCTATGGGTAAAATGGGCAAACCAGAAGACGTGGCGGAGGCAGCTTACTGGCTTTGCTCGGATGCGGCGAGTTATATTACAGGTCAAATCATCCATGTAAATGGTGGTATGTATATGTGAGGCTCTTTGTAGTTAATTTTTATTGTTAAGAAGATAAAATATTTTGGGAGGTAGTGTTATATGGCAACCGTTGAAGAGAAGATAAAGAAAATTATCTGTGAACAGTTAGATGTGGCTGAAAAGGACGTTGTTCCCGAGGCTTCTTTTGTTGATGATCTGGGCGCTGATTCGCTGGATCAGGTGGAGCTAATTATGGCAATGGAAGAAGAATTTGATATCTCTATCCCGGATGAAGATGCAGAAAAGATAGGGACCGTACAGGACGCCCTTGACTATATTAAAAAAGCCTCAGGAGAGTAGGTGAAATAGCCTGCAGGGCGGAGTATCCTGAGAGACTATTATTAGAAAAGGAACAGTAAAATGACCAGAAGGGTTGTGGTGACTGGCTTAGGTATGGTCACTCCTTTGGGTACAGGTGTTGAAAAGAACTGGGAAGCCGCATGTTCCGGCAGGAGTGGGATTGGAACTATCACGAAGTTTGACGCTTCCTCTTTTCAGTCCCAAATAGCCGGTGAGGTGACGGATTTTAGATCTGAAGATTTCATGGATAAGCAGCAGATCCGGCGGTTCGACATATTCATCCATTATGCTATGGCTTCAGCCAGGATGGCGATGGAGGATTCGGGGCTGAAAATTGATGCTTCCAACGCCTATCGGGTTGGTTGTGTAACCGGTTCGGGCTTAGGTGGTCTGGGCATGCTGGAGCATTATCATGAGGTCCTCCTGGAAAAGGGTCACCGCAGGATTAGTCCGTTCTTTATCCCTGGCATAATCGCAAATATGGCCCCCGGACAAATTGCCATAGAGTTTGGGGCAAAGGGACCCAACTTATCCATAGAGACAGCCTGTGCAGCGAGCTGTCATGCAGTTGGAGAGAGCTTCAGGTTAATCCGGGAGGGTATTACAGACGCTATGATTACCGGAGGAGCTGAAGCAGTAGTGACCCCATTGGCCCTTGGAGGTTTCTGCTCCATGCGTGCCCTTTCTACCAGAAATGAAGAGCCCGAGAAGGCCTCACGCCCTTTTGAATTAGATCGCGATGGTTTTGTAATTGGGGAGGGCGCAGGTATACTGGTTATCGAAGAACTGGAACAGGCCCTTGAGCGGGGAGCTCCCATTTATGCGGAAATAATTGGATATGGCCTGAGTAGCGATGCGTTTCACGTATCCGCCCCGGATCCTGAAGGTAAAGGAGCCATTCATTGCATGGAAATGGCCCTTGATTGTTCGGGGTTAAAACCTGAAGATCTGGATTACATTAACGCACATGGTACGTCTACGAAACTGAATGATCTTTCAGAGCACAAGGCTATCAAGGCCGTGTTTGGGGAACACGCCTACAAGCTTGCCGTAAGCTCGACCAAATCAATGACAGGGCACCTTCTTGGGGGGGCAGGGGGCGTCGAGGCAGTTTTTTCAGTACTTACAATCAAGCACGGTGTTATCCCGCCTACTATCAATTATGAAACCCCCGATCCGGAGTGTGATCTGGATTACGTTCCCAACGTGGCAAGGCAGGCGGAGGTCAGAACTGCGATGTCGAATTCTTTCGGATTTGGCGGTACAAATGCCTCTTTGATCTTCAAGGCCTATGAGCCATGATGATATACCATCCCGCAGTAGCGGAATGGTCCCAGCTCTGCTATGCGGGTTAGATTTTGAAAGAGAAAAGGCTGGAAGAAACTGATCACCAGGTTCACCGGGCGATTCAAGCAGAAATTACCCGGGAGCGGAATAATCTCCTCATGATTGCCTCCGAGAACTATGCCAGTGAGTCTGTGATTGAGGCGCAGGCAAATGTGATGACAAATAAATATGCTGAAGGATACCCTGGCGCCAGATATTACGGAGGATGCGAATATGTCGATGAAGTTGAAATACTGGCCGTTGAACGTGCCAAGAGATTATTTGGAGCGGAATATGTAAATGTTCAGCCCCATTCCGGATCCCAGGCTAACATGGCAGTCTACCTGAGTGTTTTAAAACCCGGCGATCTGATTTTGGGGATGGATCTTTCCCATGGTGGACACCTGACCCACGGCAGCCCTGTGAGTTTTTCAGGTATGATTTACAGATCAATATCTTATGGCCTTGATCAGAAAAGCCAGCGGATCGACTATAATCAAGTACGAGATCTGGCTAAAGCACACAAGCCCAAGATCATTATCGCCGGCGCCAGTGCGTATCCGAGACGCATAGATTTTCACCATTTCTCTGAAATTGCCTCTGAAACAGGGGCCTATCTTATGGCCGATATGGCCCATATTGCGGGCCTGGTTGCTGTGGGCCTTCATCCTTCCCCTGTTGGAACCGCAGATTTCATTACAACAACCACCCACAAAACCCTGAGAGGTCCCAGGGGCGGTCTAATTCTATCACAGGAAGAGCATGCAGAAAGGTTGAACAAGGCCGTCTTTCCTGGCATCCAGGGGGGACCGCTTATGCACATCATAGCTGCCAAAGCAGTTGCCTTTGGAGAGGCATTGAGAACGGAATTCTCCGGTTATCAGAGGCAGGTGGTCACCAATGCGAGAGTGCTCGCTGAGGAGCTTATGGGTTTAGGTTTTAACCTGGTAACAGGAGGAACCGATAATCATCTGATTTTAATAGATTTGACTCGAAAGGGAATAACAGGGAAGGAAGCGGAAGGGGCCCTGGGGCAGGCAGGTATTGTTGTGAATAAAAACAGTGTGCCCTTTGATAAAAGGGGTCCTCGGATAACCAGCGGGCTGAGACTGGGTACTCCAGCAATGACCACCAGGGGCATGAAGGAAGATGAAATGAAGATAATAGCAGGATTCATTCGGAAGGTACTGGAAAACCCTGGGTCTGATAACATACTGACAGAGGTACGAGAGGCCGTCTTAGATCTGTGCAGCGGCTTTCCGATTTATCAGCATATGGAAGAGGGCGATTAATTGTCCAGACCTTCATGGCCGGAATACTTTATGACTATAGCCGAGATGGTGGCCAAAAGATCCACCTGCCTGCGGCGGCATGTGGGCGCTATTTTGGTAAAGGATAAAAGAATCCTTGCAACAGGCTATAATGGAGCCCCTGCAGGACTTAAACATTGTGAGGAGGTTGGCTGTATAAGGCAGAATGCATCTATTCCTTCCGGTGAGAGGCATGAACTCTGCCGGGGGCTTCACGCGGAGCAGAACGCTATTATCCAGGCAGCTTATCACGGAATATCAATTGCAGGATCAATCCTTTATTGCACAAATAAGCCTTGCGTAATATGTTCCAAAATGCTTATTAATGCGGGGATAGGAAAAATCTTTTATGAAAAAGGCTATGATGACCCACTGGCTGATCAAATGATAACAGAAGCAGGTATCGAAATTGTGAGGTTTGCCCTATGAAGTGTCCATACTGCACAATAGTCAACAATAAAGTGATCGATTCCCGGCTAAGTAAGGACGGGAGGATGATAAGGAGACGGCGGGAATGCCTGGATTGCGGGAGAAGATTCACCACATACGAGAAACTGGAAGATGTCCTGCCTATGATTGTAAAAAAGGACGGGCGGCGGGAGCCTTTTAATCGAGAAAAGATTATTTCCGGAATCCGTTTGGCATGCCAGAAGCTGCCGATTAG
>JAIWDV010000090.1:0-6695 GCA_048632525.1 Bacteroidales bacterium
CAGACTGAAAAAAAGAACATCGAACATCGAACGTCCAACATCGAATTTTGAATGGGAAAAGAGGAAATGGCATAAATTCAACCTGTGAATGTTTACAAAATAACTTACCGCTTATGCGTTATTGAGGTCTGAACCCGTTAAGTCCATAGGCCTTTATTTTTTTGTGAAGATTGCTCCGTTCAACACCTATGGCTTCGGCAGTCTGGGAAATGTTCCCTTTAAACTCCCGCAACTTCTTCTCAACAAAGGCCTTTTCAAATTCAACCTTTGCCTCCTTAAGGGAAGCAAGCATAAAGGCAGATTCAAAGCCTCCCTTTATCCCCGAAGACTTGTTGAAAGGAGACGGGATATCTTTTGCCTGAATCACCTCGTCAGGTGTCATGATCATAAGTCTTTCTACCAGGTTCTTGAGTTCCCGAACATTTCCGGGCCAATCATAATTTTTTAAGATCCTAACTGCCTCCCCTGAAAACCTTTTCTTTTCAATTTTGGCGCGGAATGAAAATTCCTCTTGAAATTCGTCTACAAGTGCAGGGACATCCTCCACACGCACCCTGAGAGGCGGCACCCTCATTGGAATAACATTCAATCGAAAGTAAAGATCATCCCTAAAAGTCCCTTTCTCTATTTCCGCCTCCAGGTCCTTGTTCGTGGCTGCAAGCACCCGTACGTCAACCTTGATGGTCCTCGTACCTCCTACCCGCTCAAATTTCTGTTCCTGCAAAATTCTCAGGGTCTTGGATTGGGCCTTTAGACTCATATCTCCGATTTCATCCAGGAAAATGGTCCCTTCGTTGGCCAGATCAAATTTCCCCTTCCTCATGGCGGAAGCGCCGGTAAAAGCGCCTTTTTCATGACCGAAGAGCTCACTTTCAATAAGATCCTCCGGTATGGCAGCACAGTTTACTTCCACCATGGGTTTGCGGTTTCTCGGGCTCATTCCGTGTATCGTATGGGCAACAAGTTCTTTTCCAGTGCCATTCTCCCCGGAAATAAGGACCCAGGCATTCGTGGGAGCCACGATCCTGATTTGCTCTTTTAGTTTGATGACGGCTTCGCTGTTACCGGTTATATTGTATTTTCTCTTCTCTTTTTCCTTAAGAAGATTTATTTCCTGCTCTAACCTGTAGTACTCGAGTGCGTTATTGACCGATAGAAGGAGTTTTTCAAGTGAGAGGGGTTTTTCAATAAAATCATATGCGCCCACTTTTGTAGCCTTTACAGCCGTCTCGATGGTACCATGCCCCGACATCATAACCACCTGAAGGCTTGGATAGGACGCTTTTATGTCTGCAAGAGTCTCAATCCCATCCTTGCCAGGCATCCAAATGTCCAGGAGGACCAAGTCGGGAAGTTCCTCCTGGATTTTCTCCATGGCTTCAGCACCGCTCTTTGCATTGATGACTTCAAATCCTTCGTCCGAAAGAATGCCTTCTAAGGATCGAAGAATGCTTTCTTCATCATCTACAATCAAAATGGTTCTGGCCATAAGTGCTCACCTCATCATTTCCAAGGCTATCTTAGCCGTCGTCCTGGAGGCCCCTCCCTTTCCCAGGCTTACTTTAATACCCCTTAATTTTTCTATCATATTTTCGCGCAAATTGTCACTATCGAGTATGGTTACGGCCTCATGGGCAAGTCTCTCAGGCGTGACCTCATCTTGAACCAGTTCCGGGACTACTCTTTCTCCTGCCACAAGGTTTACAAGCCCAATATGGGGCACCTTGACAATCCTCTTGGCCGTCCAGTAGGAGATTGGAGATACCTTATAGGCGATGATCATGGGGACCTCCATAAGAGCCGTTTCCAGGGTAGCAGTACCGGATGCCACCAGAGCTATATCGCACATGCTCAAGATCTCGTAAATATCCCCCTGGAATATTTTGATTTCCACCGATGTATCCTGTAGAATGGACTGAGCAAATTCACGTTTGATGGTAGGTGCCAGCGGTAGAAAGAACCGGATGCTATGATAGCGCCGCTCCAGGATTTCTGCAGCACGGATCATTACTGGAAGCAAATTCTTGATCTCCTCCTTCCGGCTGCCCGGCAGTAACCCCACCACAGGATAACCCTGATTCAATCCCAGTTTCTCCTTAACCTTTTCTTTATCAACTTGCACAGGAACGGCATCCAACAGTGGGTGGCCCACAAAGTCCACCTTCATTCCCCTCTTTCTGTAAAACTCTTCCTCAAAAGGCAATATCACAGCCATCCGATCAACACGGCGTGAAATTTTTCTTACTCGCCCTCTTCGCCATGCCCACACCTGTGGACTGATATAATATAGAACAGGGACATTAAAACGCTTTGCAATACCGGCCATATGGATGTTGAAGTCGGGATAATCGATTAGGATCAGAAGATCGGGGCGGTTGTTTTTCAATATTGATTTGAGCTTGCCGCGGGCTTTAGCAATTGTGCGCAGACGAAAGAAGACTTCGGTCAATCCCACTACAGCCATATCAGAGGAAGGAATGAGGATTCTGACCCCGGCCCGTTCCATTCTCTGCCCACCAATGCCCCAGAAAACCATGTGGGGATCCATACCCTTCATGGCCTTTACGAGATGAGAGCCGTGCAGATCGGCCGAGGCCTCACCGGCCACAATGACCACAAACCTGAAATCCCTGGAATCAGCAGATGGCCTTAAAATTATTACAGCCTCTCTTAATCTGGTCAATAATGCCAAGGGCAACTTCAAGGGCCCTTCGCCCATCTTGTCCTGTCACAACAGGTGAGGACCCATTCATAACCACATTCACAAAAGAAGATATTTCGTCAGTCAGGGGGTCGCTATCAGGATATTTGATTTTGTCTGATGTAATTTGAGGGTAATCATCCGTCCCCCTGAGCTCACTATCCAGGCGTATTACACTGATTTCCCTTTTTGCGCAATTCACCGAGATATAGGCATCAGGCTGGAACACACGGATCTTTCTCAGCGTTTTATTGGACACCCTGCTTGCGGTCAAGTTGGCAACCATCCCGTTTTCAAAGATGATTCTCACGTTGGCGATGTCTGTTTTTCCGGTGATAACGGACATTCCCACGGCATGGACCTCTTTAATCTCCGATGGAACCACATGGAGTATGATATCCAGATCATGAATCATAAGGTCAAGGACCACATCTACATCTATTCCCCTTGTGGTAAACTGATTCATCCGGTGAGACTCAATAAAGACGGGTTGATTCAATATAGACTCCATTTTGACAACGGCCGGATTAAAGCGCTCAATAAGCCCCACCTGCAGGACCAAATCCTTTTCCTGGGCCATGCGTATTAACGTATCGGCGGGCTCGGCTTTATAAGTTATCGGTTTTTCTATTAGAAGATGCACCCCTTTTGACAGGATATCTTTGGCCACATCAAAATGCATCTCTGTAGGGACCACAAGGCTAACGCCATCAACCATGTCTAAAAGTTCACTTCGCTCCCTGAAAACCCTTGTGCCGTATCGTCGCGCTATCTCGTTTGCCCGTTCCAGGTCAGTATCCACTACGCCAACCAGTTCAGCAGTTGGGATCGCCTTATACTTCTGGACATGATACTCCCCCAGATGCCCAACGCCTATAACACCAACCCTTAATTTTTTCTGCCTCATTTTCTTATTGTTCTCCAATGGTTTAAAACCTAACGCGCAATGATGGCAATCCCTGCCCTGTCCGCATATTCTACCATTTCTGATCTGTCAAACAATAATGTTTTACCTGCCTCCACAGCCAGGGCCGATGCCTTAACCTGAGACATTACCTTGACGGTTTCAAGTCCAACTGAAGGCACGTCAAAGCGAAGATCCTGGCCCGGTTTGCTCACCTTTACCACAACCGCGTTCTTCCTGGCCAGTCTTCCGCCCCTCAGGATTGTCTCATCAGTACCATCGATTGCCTCCAGGGCCAGAACTGTTTTGCTTCTTACCACCACACTCTGCCCAATATCCAAACGGCCCAGCTCTTTTGCCACCTCCCACCCAAAACAGATATCTTCATTCTCAGTCTTGCCGGGCTTTCTTCTGGTCAGGCAACCTGGCGGAGCAAGCAATTCCGGTAAATGTGCCGTGGAGCTAACGATCTCGATACCTTCCTTGGCCAACTCATTGGCCACTGCCCTCAAGATATCGTCATCATGAAAGATCGCCAGTTTGGACATAATTGCAAGCCCCTTTAAATCGGGCATGATATTTTCAAACATTCGCTTCTTGGTGATGGTCCCTGCCATCAGGGCCTCTTGGACCCCCTCTTTTCTGAAGGCCTTTATCAAATGCCCCAGCTGCCCCAGTTTTATCCATACGATCTTATCAACTTTGTCTGACAATGACGGGTCTGTCTCTCCGTGAACAGCCACCGCCACCACATGAAAATCGCTTTTCCGTGCGGCCTCTGCGACCATCAATGGGAACTGCCCACCGCCCGCGATCAGACCTATTATTTTTCTTTTTTCAGACACGGTTTTTGATTGACTATTGTCGATTGACTATTGACTATTGATTATTGTAAGCGTTCACAGGTTCAAGGTTGCTTTTCTTTCGTTAACCTTGCCGGTTAGCTCACGGGCCAATTGCCACGCCTCAATATCCTCAAATAGTTCTATTCTCATGCATTTTCAAATTGTATTTTGAGAATGAGAATAAAAAAATATTTTATGACCGTGCGGAGCATAACCCTGCATCCCGCTTTCAACGGGAAACCTAAGAACACCTGCAGTTCTTTTAATAGTCAATAGACAATAGTCAATTGTCAATCACCTAAGGATTCCCCGTTTCGAACTTTTAAGAAAATTCAGCAGCACCTCAAGTTCAGGGAACGGTTTAACTTTTTCATTTACTTGCTTGATACCTTTACTTAAAATCCTGTTATCTCTCCAGATGATTCTGTAGGCCATTTTCAGCCCGTCAATACTTTCCCGGGAGAAGCCGCTTCGATTCAACCCCGTGCGGTTCACGCCATATAGCCTTGCCCTGGGACCTGCCGAAATCATGAAAGGGGGTACGTCCCTATCGACCCCTGATTTACCGCCAACGAAGGCGTAGGCACCTATCCTGACAAACTGATGAACAGCAACCAATCCTCCCAGGATCGCGCGGTCCCCTATTGTTATATGGCCTCCAAGGGTGGCCACATTCGAAATGATGACTCTGTCGCCCAAAACACAGTCATGGGCGATATGTGCATAGGCCATTATGTAGTTATGATCACCGATAATCGTCTTCCATTCTTCTTTGGTTGTGGCCCGGTGAATTGTCACATACTCCCTGATTACATTATCATTTCCTATTATCACACGGGTGTCTTCTCCCCGGTAGCCTATATCCTGGGGAGGGCCTCCTATGGATGCAAAGGGAGATATTTTGTTTCGCTCTCCGATTTGGGTATACCCCTCAATTACCACATGAGCGCCAATGACAGTATCACGCCCTATGGTCACATTATCTCCTATGATACTGTAAGGGCCGATCTCAACGCCAGGACCAATTTCAGCTTTGGAACTCACTACCGCAGATTTGTGGATGCCCATAATATATCTCTCAGATTTTTCCTTTACCCGATTTTAGCTACAAGTTCCGCTTCAGCTACAAGCGTATTTTCTACAAAGGCCTTTCCGGCCATTTTCCAGATGCTACTGCCTGTTCTGAGGGCGTCTGCTTCTAATCTAAGCTGGTCTCCGGGCACAACGGGCTTACGGAATTTTACCTTGTCTATGGACATAAAGAACACCGGGGTCTGCTTCTCTTTATCCATGGGGCCGTGAACTGATAAACATGCCAATACACCACCCACCTGGGCCATTGCCTCAATGATAAGGACTCCCGGCATCACCGGATTAACAGGGAAATGACCCCTGAAAAAAGGTTCGTTGGCCGTTACATTCTTGATGCCCACCACCCTCTTCTCCGGTTCCATCTCTATGATCCGGTCAACCATTAAAAAAGGGTACCGATGGGGAAGTATTTTTATGATGTCTTCGTAATATAAAGGTAGTTTCATAGCCAAAAATTCCTCCTCACAGATTTTTTTCCAGTTCTGCCACCCGTTTTTCGAGATGCCGCAGGTGTTCATTGAACTGGGGGAGTCGCCTGATTATGCCGGATGTTTTCAGCCAAAGGCGATGTGGCATGGCCGGAGTGCCCGACACCACTTCGCCGGATGGAATGGACTTTGGGACACCTGACTGTGATCCGATCATCACCCTGTCTCCAATCTCCACATGATCGGAAATAGCAACCTGTCCACCAATAATCACCTGCCTGCCGATATGCACAGAGCCCGAGATAGCAACCTGGGCCACTACTATGGTATCCTCTCCGATTATCACATTGTGGGCCACATGAACAAAATTGTCTGTTTTTACGCCTCTCTTTATCCATGTCTTGCCCGAGGCAGCCCGGTCAATACAGCTATTAGCACCTATTTCCACATCGTCATCAATCTGAACCATGCCTATCTGTGGGATCTTGACAGACACCGACCCATCCCGAACAAATCCAAATCCATCACTCCCTATGACAGTTCCAGCATTAATAATGACATTTTTCCCGATTTGACAATCATGCAGGATCGTTACATTTGGATAAATAACCGTTCCGTTTCCGATCTTGACCCGATCACCAATGAAAACGCCGGGGAACATAATCACATTGTCCCCTATCAAAGCATCTTCTCCCACATAAACCAACGGGTAAATGGACACATCC
>JAIWDV010000091.1:0-6688 GCA_048632525.1 Bacteroidales bacterium
CTTGATAGCAGCAATGTATCAATAAAAACGACTTCGTTGGAAGTCAAAATTTACAGGATTCTCCAATTCAATATTCTGATAACAAGCTTAAATAATTCGTAATTCCTGAATCCCTAAATTCCTAAATCCATGTAAAAAGGACTTTTTACATGGGCATCAAAATTTAGAGATCTCGATCTCATGCCAAAATTACTTGCACAAAATAACTAAATTGCAAAAGCTTGCAAGTAGGGCTATTTAAACAAACAGCAAAACGTCTTTCAGAAACTTGTCTAAATATATATACTTGACAAAACGTGCAAGTTGATTTATTTAGTCAAGTTATGAAAGGCTCAATTGAAAAACAAGCCATGGCGGAAGTCCCCGGCATTCTCGCAAACCTTCTTGAGTTACCGGTAAGCGATGTGAATGTTGTTCCCCAAGAGCGTAAAATCGGCCCGGACTTTTTGGTGAATGCTTCCGGGTACCATTTCCTGGTGGAGTGTAAAAGCACAGCTGCAAGAGCGCCATTGCTTATGGCCTTGCGGCAGATCTCGGAAATCAAGGATTCCTTTAAAAAGGATGCCATTCCTTTGATCGTAGTGCCTTACATGGGTAAATCAGGGATGGATTTTTACCAGGATCACGATTTGTCCTGGATTGATCTTTCGGGAAATGCTCACATCAAAGCGCCAGGGCTCTTGATTCATGTCAAAGGCCGTCCGAACCGCTTTAAAAAGGTTGGCAGGCCGGCCAATGTATTTGCACCTAAAAGTGCTCGAATTACGCGACAACTGCTCATTGAGCCGGGAAAAAGTTACAATCAGCGGGAGCTTTCACAAATCACGGGTCTGGATGAGGGTCATACCAGCAGAATTGTCCGCAGACTGGAAGAACTCAACCTGATCAAAAGAGATGATCAAGGGTTTTTGAGACCGTCGGATCCGGATCAGCTTCTTGATGCCTGGATTGAGACTTACGATTTTTCAAAGCATCAAATCATCAAAGGACACATTGCCGCCCGATCGGGCGAGGAACTCATTAATCAGATGACCCGGACCCTGGCTGAGCAACAAATCGATTACGCGGCAACTGGATTGGCCGGAGCCTGGCAGTACACGCATTTTGCCAAGTTCCGCCTGGCCACCCTTTTTTTAGCCGATCCGCCCGGAAAGAATCTTTTCGATCTACTTCATTTCCGGGAGGACGAACGAGGTGCCAACACCTGGCTGGTTGTTCCCAACGATAAAGGCGTTTTCCATGGATCATCAGCCCGGGATGATATTGTATGTGTTCACCCGGTACAGATGTGCCTTGATCTCAAGGGACATCCGGAAAGAGCGAAAGAAGCCGCTTCGATGGTTCGCCAGGAAAGCTTGAAATGGGGGCGGGATGCCTGAAAAACCTTCATTTGCCTTTGATTACAAAAGAGAAAATGTAGCGCTGGTGCGGCAAACCTGCCTCTATGTTGCCACGAAACTCGGCGATCTTTTAGATGATCTTGTGGTCGTCGGCGGGCTCGTGCCTTCGCTTCTAATTCCCGATGAATCGCTTCCTGCAGGAGAAGATGTCCATATCGGAACCATGGACCTGGATTTGGGTCTTTCTTTGGCCCTCCTTGATTCGAAACGATATGAGGATCTTACGCTTAGGCTTTACAGAGCCGATTTTAAGCCGGACAAGAACGAGGAAGGCAACCCTACACTGCAACGATGGAAGATTACGCCGGCCACTGATTTGAAGGTGACTGTAGATTTTCTGATTCCGCCAAGCCTTGCAACTGACAAAGGAGGGGATCTGCGCCATATCGAAAAAGATTTTGCTGCGGTCATAACGCCAGGCCTTCACCTGGCCTTTCAGGATAAACAGAAGGTTTCTCTGAAAGGTCTCACACTGTTGGGTGAAAAAGCGAACCGTGAAATTTGGGTGTGTGGTCCGGGTGCATTCGTCGTGCTGAAAGCCCTGGCTTTTGATCAAAGGGGTGAGAACAAAGACGCGTATGATCTTTATTTCGTGATCCGCAATTATGCCGGTGGCGTTGATGACGTCTGCAGATGCCTTAGCCCCTTGCTCAAGGAGGTGGAAACAAAAAAAGCGCTTGAAATCTTGAATCGTGACTTTTCGGAACCGGATGGCGTTGGCCCAAGCCGTGTCGCCTTGTTCCAATATGGAGGGCCAGATGCAGACCTCCAGGCGGATGTCGTCGGTTTTACCAAGGAACTGTTGACCAAATGTGATCGTGTAACGTAGAGCAGTCTTTGAAATTCTAACCGCTCTCATCATCGTTGAAATCTGATGACCACTCAGTGTCCTTTAACCCTTCCAATAATTCATTCACTCTTTTCATGTGAACCGAGATAAGAGATAGAGGTGTGATGCACATTATGGAATCTAAGAGTTCTTCCAAATATCAGAGAACCTTGATTGTCTTCCCTACTTTTTCAAGTGCGGAATTGCCATACAGAACAAAGTTTTTGTACGCCATATACGACCTGTTGACTCCGGAAATAAAAACTCTCTAATTTGCAGATAAACCTTGCCCTCACCTTTCAACACTACAGCAGGGGGATCATTACAGTTGTGTTATGCCACCCATTCATTGAACATCTATTCTGTTTAATTTGCGTTGAAAAGGAATAGCAAAATAAAAGCAATCGTCATCATGAAAACAATATCTTTATCTACCATACCTACCACAGGGGAGAAAAGCACAGACTTCCACTGGGGACCGCTTTTGTCATCCGTTGTCCTCACTGCAGGCATGTTGACTACTGTGCAGATCGTGGTTGAACAGCCGATGCTCATGGTAGACCGTTTTTTCCCAGGAATGGGCTGGATTGAAATTATCGCCCTTTCTCTCTATGCGGGTTTTATTACCCCAAAAGTTCTTAACCCTAAGACGTCCATCCGCTGGAGAACGATCCTGTGGCTTACTTTTTCAATTATTTTTTTTAGTCAGTTGACACTTGGTATTCTGGGACTTGAGCGTTTTTTAATGACTGGCAAGCTGCATCTACCCATTCCCGCTCTGATCGTTGCCGGCCCTGTCTACAGGGGGGAAGGTTTTTTCATGCCAATCCTCTTTGGCATCACCCTGCTTTTTATCGGCCCGGCCTGGTGTAGCTATTTCTGCTATATTGGCGGTTGGGATTTCCTGGCCAGTCAGCAGATTAAGCGTCCACGCTCCATGTCAAAATGGCGGCATCCCATACGCATTACTCTACTTGTTCTGGTTGTCGCCATTGCCTATTTCCTGCGGCAAAGCGGAATGATGGTTTCAGTTGCGATCTGGCTGGCTGCTGTTTTCGGTTTGGTCGGCATCACTATCATAGTATTTATTTCCCGCAAGCAGGGAAATATGGTGCACTGTATCTCATATTGTCCTATAGGGGTATTGGCCAACGTCCTGGGCAAAATTTCGCCTTTCCGTTTGCGAATTAATGACTCCTGTACAGCCTGCCGAAAATGCAGCATGGTCTGCCGTTATGATGCATTGACCCCGGAGAATATTGACCGGAAAAAACCAGGCCTGTCGTGTACTCTATGCGGTGATTGTATTGGAAGCTGTAAAGATGGCTTTATCCATTACAGCTTTCCCGGTTTGCCCCCATTAGCGGCACGGACAATGTTCGTAATATTGGTGGTAAGTTTTCATGCCGTCTCCATTGGTATTGCCAGGATTTGAAGATGTGCAAATCGACTTTTTTGATAAATCCGATTCATCTCAATTAAATAAACAATCACAAGCAACACAGTCTCATATTTGCGAATTCTCTGCTTTTGAACCTAAAAAGGGGGTTTTAGAATGAGAATAGTGCTTGGAATCGTGTGCGTGTTACTTGGCGGCTGGGCCTGGATTGGCCAAATAATAACGATAATCAGCTACCCACTCGCTGGAAAACTCAGGTTACAGGAGCCAGTGGAGACGATTGACCCCATATGCCAGCGGGCTGAGATAAACACCGCCAAGTGGGATTTATTTTGGGAACTTTTTTGCCTTTGCCTTGTCTAATGGCTTAAACAGTCAAAAAAAAAAGAGGAGGTAAGGCAAATGAAATACAAAACCAGGATATTAGGATCATTGATCTTTGCTGCGTCTATGTTTTTAGGAAATGCTGTCTGCGCACAGCCGGAAAGGGATACCGACAAAACACTATCACCATATTTCTTTGTGAAGAGTGACGATCCGGAAGTGGATCAACTGCCCCTTAAATCTACATCAGTGAAGGTAGATATTTCAGGGGTAATTGCGGATGTCGTTGTGACCCAGGTCTATAAAAACGAGGGAAACAGGCCATTGGAGGCCATATACATCTTTCCGGCCTCCACAAGGGCGGCTGTCTATGGGATGAAAATGACCATAGGGGAGAGAACTATTATTGCGAAGATTCGCAAGCGGGAAGAGGCACGACGTGAGTACGAGCAGGCGAAACAGGAGGGCAAAAGCGCGTCTCTTCTTGAGCAGTACAGGCCTAATGTATTCCAGATGAACGTGGCAAACATTTTGCCGGCAGATGTCATAAAGGTTGAACTTAAATACACCGAGTTACTGGTTCCAACCGATGCTGTGTACGAGTTTGTTTACCCGACTGTTGTTGGCCCGCGTTACTCGGAACAGAGAGCAACAGAAGCAGGGCCAGGGGAAAAGTGGATTGAGAATCCTTATCTACACCAGGGGGAATCTCCAACGTATACCTTCCATATGGCAGTCAACCTGAGTGCGGGTCTCCCAATTCAGGATCTAACCTGCTCCTCACATCAAGTCAGTGTCAACTATGAGGGACATGCTTTTGCATCAGTAAGACTGGACCCGTCTGAAAAATATGGTGCCAACCGCGATTTCCTGCTGAAATACAGGCTGGCCGGTGGCAAGATCAAAACGGGACTCCTTCTGTTTGAAGGAAAGGACGAAAATTTTTTCCTGCTCATGCTACAGCCGCCAAAACGGGTAAGTGAGGTACATATCCCCCCTCGCGAGTACATATTCATCGTTGACGTCTCCGGTTCCATGCATGGTTTCCCCCTTAACATATCCAAGAAGCTCCTTAAAGACCTCATTGGTAACCTTAGGCCAACCGACAGGTTCAATGTCCTGCTGTTTGCCGGAGGATCATCTGTAATGTCCAAACAGTCTGTGCCCGCTACCCCCCCAAACATCAGCCAGGCCATAAACATGATTGAGCGCCAGCGTGGAGGAGGAGGCACCAGGCTTTTACCGGCCTTAAAAAAGGCTCTTTCACTTCCAAAGGCAGAAGGGTTCTCACGCAGCGTTGTCATTGTCACAGACGGTTATGTCTCTGTTGAAGAAGAGGCATTTGACCTGATCCGGGATAACCTCGGCAATGCCAATATGTTTACGTTTGGAATCGGATCAAGCGTTAACCGCTATATTATTGAGGGGATGGCAAGGGTTGGCATGGGCGAGCCTTTTATCATTACAAAGCCTGAGGAAGCACTTGAGAAAGCAGGAAAGTTCAGGAAACTTATCCAATCACCCGTTTTAACAGGGGTCAAGATCGACTTTGGTAAATTCGAGGTTTACGATGTGGAGCCCCCCAGTATTCCTGATGTATTGGCTGATCGCCCTGTCATTGTTTTCGGTAAATGGCGCGGAAGACCCAAAGGAAACATCTGCTTGCAAGGTATTACCGGAGACAGCTCCTTTATGGAAAAAATTGATACGACCAGTGTCAAACCTCTGGAGATCAACTCGGCTCTGCGCTACCTGTGGGCACGGCACCGGGTAGCTATTCTTTCTGATTATAACAGGCTTAATCAACAAGATGAGAGAGTCAAAGAGGTCACAAATCTGGGTTTGACCTACAATCTGTTGACTGCCTATACTTCTTTTGTCGCCATTGACACCCGGATTCGCCTGAAGGATGGTCAGGCTATAACGGTCAAGCAACCCCTTCCACTACCCCAGGGGGTTTCAGATTACGCGGTGGGTAGTAGATCTTTTGCAGGAAAAGGAATTCGTCTCGCGACTCCTTCCTCCTCTGCCATGCCACTGAAAATCAGGGTGAGGGAAGAAAGCCTTGAATACAAGAAGGAGGGCCATTTGGACTCTGAGCCTGCAATAGACACGGCTGGCATTGAGGGGAACCACATACAGCTTAAGAATATTGCAGTTACAGAGGGGTTGTCAAAAAATTCAACTCGAAAATTGATTGAAAAAAATATGCCCGCCATCAATTATTGTTACACACAGATGTCAGGAAAGCAGGGTAAATTGAAGGGTGAGATTGTCGTCACTCTGGTAGTTGATTCCGAGGGCAGGGTTATCAAGGCAAATACGAATAGCGGCAAGAACAAAATAGCGGAGATTGAAAGGTGCATTATTCAAAAACTCAGGAAGTTGGATTTTCCGGCGCCAGAAGGAAGTAAGAGTGTAACGGTTACTATTACGTTTATCTTGAAGTGATATATGGTCAAACATATTGGAGGGAGGCCAACGCTTTATAGGCTTCCCTCCCATTTGTGAAAACCAATAGGAGGAATGATGACTTATTCAGGTGTCTCCAGTTTTTCGTTAACCGTTTCTGAATTCGTCTCCCACCACTCGCTGCAGTACTCGTATTCGAAGGTATCTGGGCCTATACAGCCTGTTACGGCCTCGAAGGCCCTGACCGCATGCTTGAAGACCTCCAGGTTTTCATCATCCTTCATAGCGTCTAACAACGCCTCTGGAACACCAAGCTCCTTTTTT
>JAIWDV010000092.1:0-6615 GCA_048632525.1 Bacteroidales bacterium
CCGATGCCGGTGTTAAGATGGGGCTGTCAAGACAGGATGCCCTTCTACTTTCAACCCAAACAGTGTTGGGCGCTGCGACATTATTAAGGGATTCCAACGAACACCCGGGTAAATTAAAGGACAGGGTCACATCACCCGGCGGAACAGCCATCGCCGGCCTTCATACCCTGGAGGAAGGAGGCCTTCGAACTACCCTTATCAATGCCGTGGAAACCGCCACCAGGCGATCCAAGGAACTGGGAGAAATGATGATCAAGAATTTCTCGGAGAACAACCATTAGGGTTCCATGGTTTGTGCAGCAATCCATATATCATTGGTCGGGATTGGAGTTCCCTGCTGCTTAAGCAGCGCAGCGATTCTTGGATAACGGTCTGAAGTGATCTTTCCAATCTGTATCAACTCCACAGCTTCATGGCAAAAACCGCCTGGCAACAAACAAAATAGAGAACCACGCTGGTTTTCATCCGCCAATGAGGCACTTTCTGATATTCTTCCACTGACTATTCTTCACCCAGGAATATTTCTCAAAATACAGCTTGTCGCTTGAGTAAAACGTTCCCTTTTTCTTACGCTTGAGAATCTTCTCAAACTGCCCTGGTCCACCATTATACATCGCGTAAACGATTCTCGCTAAGGCGTCGTCATCCAGGGTCTTTACTCCCTTCATTTTCTTTATTCTATCCAAGGCGTACTTTCTTAAATAAAGATCGATAATTTCACAACCTGCTGCAGCGTTGTATCGTATGTTCCACCGCAGGTGGTGCCGGTCGTACATGCCTCGCCAAATGCGTTCGTTTACCTGCATCAAACCCACGGAGGTGCGGTTGTAGGACAGAAGATAAGTCACTTTCCTCTTCCTCACCCTGAATTGCCTGAAACAGCTTTCCTGCCAGGCAGTGGAGAGGACGATCAGCCGATAGAGATCGTGGTATCTCTCCTCGATCTTACTGTCATTCAAAGCACCATCAGAGGCTTCCTCTAAGAGAGCTTTGACACGCTCAACGTACGTTTCGAAGTTTTTCTTCGAGAAGACCCACGGTTTAATGTCCTTGAACGTGATCGTCGGCTTATCCGCTTTTGCCCAAGCTGGCTTACACATAAAGGACATTATCAGCTTCTTAAAACTGGAATCATCATCTTCATTGAAATCGATTTCTTCTCCCCCAATCTCCAATTCCTCCATATTGGTGACTGGACCTGATGCTTCCGGCGGTGCACCAAGGCCAAGGACCCTCCGAAGTTCTGGATTCACGCCAAGACGGTAATCCAGGGTCAATGATTTATCTTCTGCTAACAACCGTGCCAGACGGATTAAGCCGTTACGGCTGATCTCAATTCCCATGGTGGGGCTGATTTTATCTAAAGCCGATAAAGCGTCGGCAGCTGTAAAAAAAGCCAGGTAGCCGAGGAGAGACCTGGAGGGGTCATCTCCCAGCTGATTTCTGAAAATGGGTGACAATTTTTCCCATGCCGATATGAATTGCTCCCTGACAAAATCCCTTTCCACAGTTCCATCCAACAAGTCCGTGACAAATCGATGCCGGGTTTCCAGCAGTGTATCCAGAAGAATCTGACGATCAGCTTCAGATAAAGGCTCTTTTGAGAGAGAAGTAATTATATGCACCAGAAAAGAGTCCCACGCTTCCCAGGTATCAATAAATACTTCCAATTCCTCTGTGGAGATCCGCTCTCGTTCAATGTCTTTATCCTCTTCATAGATTTCCTCAACCTCCATAAGAATACCGATCTGTAATGCTCCAGGAGTTGTATCAATTTTCCCCGGCCTCATACTTTCCAACATTCTTTGCACATGGACTTGAAAATCAATGGGAAGTAGTTCCACCAAGATTGACTTTAGCTCCAATACTGGCGGGGCAAGATTGATAGTAATACCTTCTAAGTATTCGTGAACCAGGTTTTTGACAAGATCCCAGATAATACCAGCAATTTTTGCTGGTCTATGGTGTTTGTCATATAGAGTAGAATCAACAGTGTGAAAAGACAGATTCCATTTGCTATCAACTATCGGTTTTTGAACCAATGCGAGGTACCCTTCCCATTCAATAGGCATTACGCAATTGTTCAAAATGTAGGTACCTGCCACGACATGGACTTTCGTTTCAAACAGAATTTGCGAGTTTTCTTCCCTGAAGCTGGGTTCTGAGATCGTGACTTTCATGCAACCACCATTTTCATTTAGCAATATGGCGGTTTGGCCCTGATCGGTGTAGGCCGTCTTGATAACGATTGACTTGAGTAGTTGATAGTCGATTGATAGAGGCAAAGAGACGGTTTCTGTGGAAGCTTGTGCCTGTAACGGCGAGAAAAAAACAGGTACAAGCAAAAGGAGCAGGGCCTTGATCAGAATTCCAGGTATCATTTTCATCTTACCTAACCCGGATAAACCGGAATTGAGGAATTGCGAATTGAGGAATTGAGGAATTAAAAACAACCACTTCAATTTAATCCCTGAATTCCTGAATTCCTAAATTTATTGGCAACAGAGCGCTTCGCTATTGGAATCTAAATTTGTGACCATTTTGCGCACAATATTTTTTATAAGAGCCTAAAGCCAAAATTAGAATTGCTGGCCCTGCTGTAATTTTCCAGCATATTCGATTTTTTCTTGACAATTTTTAGCCACGTCCGTTATAGTTACTTTGTAGCTATTTAGTAGCCACATTGTCCCCCTATAGAAACAGAATTTTTGCATTTTTTGCATAAAATTTTTACCTCTCCCGTATCTTTGACAAGGACCCACTAACAGGAGGTTATACCATGGATATAACTAAAGAAATCGCCCAGATTGTTGGCCCTGAGAATGTGTTCGATGACCGTGTTGAATGTCTTTCATATTCCCGGGATTTGTCAGTCCATGAAGGAATACCCGATATGGTAGTTTTTGCTCATACCACAGAGCAGATTTCTGCGATTATGCGACTGGCCAATCAAGAAAAAGTACCTGTTACAATCCAGGGTTCAGGTACAGCCACAACCGGCGCATCCCTCCCTGTTGAAGGCGGCATTCTCCTGGATGTCCACAAAATGAACAATATCCTGGAAATTGAGAAGGATAATTTCTATGCGAGGGTGGAGCCCGGGGTTATCTGCAACCAGCTCAATGCCGCGCTCGCTAAGCAAAACCTGATGTTTCCCCCCAACCCGGGCAGTGAGGCCATTGCAACAATAGGCGGCATGATGTCTACTAATTCAAGCGGGCACAGGGCCGTCAAATACGGTACGGCCAGGGACTATGTAAAAGCCCTCAAGGTCGTTCTGGCAGATGGAACGGTTATTGAAACCGGATTTAAGACCCCCAAATCATCCTTTGGATATGACCTGAACCGGGTATTCTGCAGCTCCGAGGGAACCCTCGGGGTCATCACGGAGATTACCGTAAAGATTCAGGCCGTCCCGGAATATAACGCCCTGGCCCTGGCAATTTTCAATGATCTTTTCGCGGCCGGAGCCACAGTTACCGATATCATAGGTTCAGGCATCCAGCTTACTGCATGTGAGATAATGGACAAATACGCCCTGAAGGTCGTGGAAGGGGCTATTGAAAGAGACATAAGCGGTGTTGAGGCCATGCTGATTATTGAGTCAGACGGTGCCAAGGAAACTGTGCTCAAGGATATGGAAAGGATTGGGGATATATGTAAGAAACATGGTGTGCAGGAATTCACCTGGAGTGATGACCCGGCCAAAGCCGGCGAGATAATGGAGGCAAGGGGTAAACTGGTACCAACACTCTCACGAATCAAGCCGGGTAACAGGCTTGTTGCCATATCTGAAGACCTTGGTATTCCCCCGACAAAAATCCCCGAGGTGATTAAAAGGGCGCAGGAGATATCGGATAAATACGATCTGCTACTTACAACCTTTGGCCACATAGGGGACGGAAATGTCCACACCACCTTTGTCACTGATATGAGAAGCAAGGCTGAATGGGACAGGCTAAGGCCGGCTGCCGACGAGCTTGCTGAGCTTGCCCTTGAGATGGGCGGCACGATTACGGCTGAGCATGGAACCGGCCTTGCGAGAAGCCCTTATATGGAAAAGCAATTCGGTCCGGCCTTAGACGTTATGAGGTCTATCAAGAAGGCTCTTGATCCCAATAACATACTCAATCCGGGCAAGATGGGGCTGGAGAAAAAGAAATATGACATCTACGACCATTTTGCCTATCAGCCCCTGATTGATCACCCGGAAGGAGTCAATTCCTTTGGTGAAGAGGTGGATAATGAGCTTATTGCATGTATATTCTGTGGCTTTTGTCGCCTCGGGTGCCCTACCTTCAGTGTAACCCACAGGGAATCAAGAAACGCCCGGGGGAGAAATGTTCTTGCATTTAATCTGTTGAACGGCACCATAGAACCGTCAGCCGATCTGGCCGAGGCCTTCTACAGTTGTACAACCTGCCAGGCCTGCACCTATTTCTGCCCTGCCCTGGTAAAGGTGGACGAGATAGTGGAGGGGGTGCGCAAAAAGCTGTATAAGGCCGGCTTCACACCTGAACCGGTACTCGGAGTGAGAGACAACATCTTCAAGACAGGAAATGTCTATGCAAGCGCCAAGGCCGACAGGATTGATATTTTTCCCGCCCCCCTTAAGGAAAAAATCCAAACGGGGCAGCTCAAATCCCAGGCTGAAACATTCCTGTTTATGGGATGCGTCCCCAGCTATCTGGATATGAAGATGGTCCCCAGCCTGATTAAGCCCCTCGATGCTGCCGGAGTGGAATACACCACCCTGGGCACTGAAGAGGGCTGCTGCGGCTTCCCCCTGTTCCTCATGGGGACAGATGAATTTGAACCACATGCCAAAAAAGTCATTGAAAGAATCAAGGCCTCAGGCGCCAAGGAACTGGTAACCCCCTGTGCCGGATGCTACAAGACCTTTAAAAAGATTTATCCGGATGTAGGAGACCTTGGGATGGAAGTGTATCACTCCGTGCACTATCTCGAGAAACTGATCAATGAAGGGAAAATAAAATTCAACGGAGATTTGGGCAAAAAGGTTACATACCATGACCCCTGCGACCTTGGAAGGGCCTTTAAGATCTTTGAGGAGCCGAGGAATATACTGAAAGCGATCCCCGGTCTTGAATTTGTAGAGATGGCCAGAAACAGGCTCCAGGCCCGCTGCTGCGGTGGCGGCGGTGGTGTGTTGGCCAATAACCCTGATATGGCGGTGGACATGGCCGCGGAAAGGGTTCGAGATGCCCTGGCCGTGGGCGCGGAAATCATTGTCTCCGGCTGCGCCGCGTGTAAAGACAATTTGCGAAAAGGGGCAAAGGCCATACCAAAACAAGAGAGAGGCAAGATTAAGATCATGGATATCACCGAGATCGTGGCGCAGAATATGGCCTGATTTTCGGTTTTTAATTAAATAAACAGTGAGGATACCATGTCCGAGGAAAAGAAAGTTACAAGAAAAAAAATAGAGGCAACCAAGGCCTGCAGAAAGCTTATGGCTGATCATTTCTACGAAATGGACGAGGCGGTAAAGACCGGATCCAAGAAAATCGCCTGGTGTACGAGCGTGGGTCCGGCAGAACTTCTAAGGGGCATGGGTTTTCTGGTCTACTACCCTGAGAACCATGGGGCCATGTTAGGCTCTACTCGCATGTCAACGGACCTTATCCCCTATTCCAATGCACTCGGTTATTCGCCCGACATCTGTTCCTACCTTACATGTGACATAGGCTCCTATCTCCAAAAAAAGACTCCCCTGACCATGGCCTATAACATCGAATCGGTTCCAAAGCCGGACGTGCTTGTGTTCAATACCAACCAGTGCCGGGATGTGCAGGACTGGTTTGCCTGGTATTCACGGGAGCTTAATGTTCCGCTCGTTGGTGTGCACACGCACAGGGACATCGGAGGCATCCGGGACTATGTGATCAAAGATATTGCAAACCAGATCAAAGACCTCGTGCCCGAACTTGAAGCGGTGACCGGTGAAAAATTCGACATGGATCGCTTTAAAGAGGCTTTGGGATATTCAAGGCGCACTTCAGAGCTCTGGAGGGCTTGTCTTGAAGCGTCGGCGGCCATCCCCTCTCCATGGACATTCTTCGACGCAACAATTCTTATGGGTCCGGCCGTGGTTGCCCGTGGTACAAAGGAGGGAGTTGAGTTTTATGAACAGCTTCTTCCAGAGTTACAGGAAAGAGTCAAAACCGGTGTAGCCGCAGTAGAGGGAGAAAAGCACCGGCTTTATTGGGAAGGAATGCCCATCTGGGGAAAACTGAGGGCCCTGTCCGAACAGTTTGCCTCTTTAAAAACATGTGTGGTGGCTTCCACCTACTGCAATAGCTGGATATTTGACCAGCTTGATCCGGATGAACCCTTTGAAAGCATGGCTGTGGCATACACGGAGCTTTTTATCGTTAGAGACGAGCCTTTCAAAGAGCAATATATTACGGATTGCTATAATAAGTTTAAGTTTAGTGGTATTTTCTTCCACGATGCAAAGACATGCCCCAATAATTCAAACAATCGCTACGGCATGCCGGAAAGATTAAGTGAAAAATTAGGAATACCGGTGCTTACCGTCAACGGAGACTTGTGCGATCTGAGGTGTTACTCCGAGGAGCAGGCCAAGACCAA
>JAIWDV010000093.1:0-6609 GCA_048632525.1 Bacteroidales bacterium
CATCACTGTCCGCAACGCACTCCAGCAGTTAAGAATGGAAGGGATTATCAACCGCTCACCAGGGAGAGGAACCACGGTGGCTCAGCCAAAGGTGCGCGAATTTTTATTAATGTCCGTCAACGGTTCATTTGCTGATCGAAGAAATACAAGCAATTTTTATACGAAAATATTAGAATCTGGTATTGTCAAGCCACCAGATAAGGCAAGAATCAAGTTAGGCCTGGAAACTGACGGAAAAGTCACAAAGTTAGTAAGGATACGGTATGTCAAGGATGAGCCACTTTTCTGGGGCACTGCGTATGTACCTTACGAAATTTGTCCAGAACTGATCAATAATGATTTTGAGCACCGCTCCTTCTTTGAAATACTCAAACATGAATACGGCCTGCTCCCTAACCACACAGTGCGCACGATCGAAATGGAGCTGGCTACAAACCGAGAAACAAATTATCTGGAAGTTATTCCCGGCACCCCCATTTATGTCATCCAAAGCGTCACCTTTTTGGAGAATGGCGTACCTTTTGAATATTCCCGAAATTTTTTCCGCGGTGACCGCGTCAAGTTAATCGTTTTATTACATAAATCTGATCAAGATGTCAATCTAATCCATCAAGTTACACAAGGGCAATATTACGACGAATAAAAAAACAGAGACATAAGGAGAAAAAATGGGAAAAGGTAGGCTGGAAGTCCGAAGGATACTCACCGCAAATAGCGGAAGATATCCGGGCCAAGAGAGTTAGGGATAAGCGGCACGGGAAGACTGTTAAGACAGCTAATGAAATCAGGGCAGAGAAACGTCTGCATGACCGGCCACTGGAAGAAATAAAAGGCGCGTATTTCAAAAGTGAGAGAGGCCTGGACCTCAAGGGCCGCAAGACTGATTACGCTGAAAAAAGTCCTTTTGAGTTCTTCGAGTTTCGTCCGTTGGGAGCCCCAAAAAATGTATCAAAAAAGCTTATTGAGAATTGATCTCAACTAATGGGTGTACTTTCACCTTTCCATAATTTAAAGTAGCGTATTTCCCGTCTTTTTCGCCTATTTCTTGCAATTTGAGTATATCCTCTGCCCCTTTTTGTGTATTATGCGGTATTTGGGACGTACCTCTCCCCCAAATTCCCTATTTCGGATGCCTTTAGACGGATCTGTTCTGTCGCATATCTCGAAAAGCGCCTTATGTTGAGAGCCATCACTTTGAAGGCCATTGCCAAATTCACTTTGCCAAATCCCCTGGTCCATATCTTCTTCGCGCCATACGCTCGGTTGAGCTCCGAGTTGGTGGCCTCGATTCCAGAACGAATCTTGTACGCTTCCTTGAATTCAGGGGCCTGCTGTTCTTTTTTTCGACGAGCTGTAGCTGCCTTCTCTCTGGTATAGGTGAGTCGGCCTCTTTGAGTTACTGGACATATATCTCTGACAGGACACTCTTTACAATGCTCACAATCAAACTGGACATGAATAGAACCGTCCTCATTCTCAGTAGAAAATATAGCAGGAGCACCTTGTGGACATTCAAAAATACGGTCCTCAATATTCATATGGAAATCGGCAAGAGAGAGCTTATCATTGTCAGATGATCTCCCTGTGGTTAAGGGGCCTAAAAGCACAACATCCTGTTCTTCGGCATCCAGGATATTCTTGCCGCTTACATAGCCTGCATCAGCCGCCATGATGTCAGGCTTCAGACCCTGATCCTCCAGATCCTCTATTATGGGTATTGGGGCATTCTGATCACTTTCATTGGCGTTCTCGGTCTCAAAATCCGTTACTACCTGAAAGGGATTGTCAGAGTTGCAGGATTCTGTAATCTGTACCTGGTAACCTTCTCCTTTGTGACCATCATAAGTTGCATCAGGGTCGGATGGATTCTGGAGAGAATCTGAGGAGATTTCATCAGATGGTCTTGGGAGAGCCTTATTGGAATCCTTTGGTTGATAGCACTGCTCATGGAAAAGACGCTCAAGAAGTGCAAAGGTCTCTAGAGATGTCACTGAATCGTCAGCAGCAAAATGTGTCAGTAGAAACAGGATATCCTCTGCTGTCTGAATGAGTGAACGCCGGGCCTCGTTTGGCGCTGCATCGGCGAAATAGCCTTTCCGCTCGAGGTAGCGTTTGCGGAGATCTTCAGGTAACTCCTCGATATATGAGGGGTCAAGAGACTTTAGGAATTTCTCGACGGTTCGTACAAAGAGCTGTAATCTGGTCAGGTGAGCCATGTTGGAATAGAAGTGTTTAGAGTCAAGCCGCTGAAAGCTGGTCTTGATAGAGGCCTCTTCGATGATTCTATTGACGATGGAGAAAAAGGTTTCCTTGATTGCTGGTGAGTCCATGATACGCTCTCTGAAGTTATAGAGAGTGCGTATGCTGATTTCCGCTTCAAATGGGTCCACCTGTAATGCATATTGCACCATTATATTGAAGTAGAGTTCTTCAATGAGTTTTTCATCAGAGCAATCAAACATTTCTTTTAGGATGGAGAGACCTATCAATAGCGCTACTGGTACACAAGGCCTTCCCATGTTTTCTGAATATAGTTCGCTAAATTCTTCCTCTGGAATTATTGGCATTATGTCTTTTCTAAAGATTTCAGCCCATGATTGTTTTAATCTGTTCCTGAACTTATCTGGAAGATAAAGATGCGTTTGGAATATAGTAGTTTGAGTATCTTTTGGTTTGAACATTAATTATTACTCCAGGATCAATGTTTCACGTGAAACATTTAATTTAACTAAAGAGTCTAGCTTCAATATATAATAGATATACGCTTATTTGTCAACTATATTGATCCTGGTTAACTCAGACTTTTTGCAGTGTAATCAATAATGAGATGTTCCCCAGAACCCCTAATCTCTTTCTTCAATTGACGAAATTGCTCAAGCCTGATAATTTCTCTGTCATTCACAGTGAAGCCTCCTGTTTGAGATTTTATTTGGTTGGTACCTATATATATCTTAACAGGAGGTTTCTTTTTTGGTAGTCTATTTCTTTTAGATAGATGTGATAGACTTTTGAGGTATATTCTCTATCTGATTTACTATATAACGTTCGTGCAGAACGTGCTTGACGGGTTAGCTGAGGTGTGATAGTGGATGAGTTATGCCGAGGTTAGCAAGATTAGACGCCCCCGGAGTTTTGCATCATGTGATGGGTCGGGGCATAGAGAGGAAGAATATCTTTTTGAACGACAAGGATCGAAGCGACTTTATCGATCGTTTGGCTGGGGTTGTTGAAAAAGGCGGGATGGATATCTACGCTTGGACGTTGATGCCGAATCATTTTTTATGTTGAGCTCAACATAAGACATGTTATGTGAAGTTCCGAATTATGTGAAGTTAAGCTTACCTCCGCTTTAGATTTCCCGCCACTTTTACCTTTTCCCCCATCTTCCGCTGATATTACTGCACATAATTCTGTACCATGACAACTTCTAACTGCCTCGATGGACGAGGCGTTGAAAGGAGGTTGCCATGGCATTGGAACGGGTATTCAATTGTCCGCGGACGCTCGTTAAACTACGAAACGTGCCGTTGGGTAAATATCTGGATGGGTTCTGTGAGTGGTTGCTTGAGCGTGGCTTCAGTCGCGCGACCGTCCGAAAGCATCTGTCCAATATATCTCACCTTAACTGGTATCTTGGTGGAAAAGGGGAGGCGGTCCGTGACCTTGTCTCCTCAGAGGGTGTTAACGCATTCCTCAAGGAATATTCGTCACGAGCCCGAAACCGGGGGCCATTGGCTGATCACGTCCGTCGCGTCCAATGGTCGGTAAATCGCTTCGTCGAGTACCTTCGACAGCTGGGGCTTTTCGAGCCGTTGGCCAAGCCCGCAATCTATCAACCCCTTCTGAATGCATATATCGAGTGGATGCGCGACTACCAGCACGCGGCACCCGGCACGCTCGAGATCCGATCTCATTGCCTCAGTCAATTCCTCGAATGGTTTGGTCTGAAGGCAACGCCCCAGGGACTGCCAGGACTGACTCCTGAGACTGTAGAACGTTTCTTCTTGTCATATGTTCAGAAGATGGGCCGCTCGGCCCGGCGCTCGATGCAATCGGCCCTGCGGACTTTCTTCCGATTCTGTTTGCACCAGGGCTATATACAGCAGCCACTGGACCGCGCCGTGCCCACATTGCGCACCTACAAGCTGGCTACGGTTCCACGCGGACTAACCGATGAGCAGGCGCAGAAAGTCCTTCACTGCATTAAACGCAGCAGCAATGCGGGGCGACGCGATTACGCGATTTGCCAGCTGCTCTATACCTACGGTGTAAGGGGCGGTCAAGTTCGAGCTCTTCGCCTGGAAGATATTGACTGGGCTGAGGATCGGATCCTCTTCAAGGCCTTGAAACATGGCAAGGACAGTCTGCTGCCTCTGACGGGCGAAGTGGGTCAAAGCCTGCTGGACTATTTGCAAAACGCTCGTCCGCGTGGCGCTTACCCGGAGGTCTTTCTGACCACTCGTGCTCCGTATCATCCACTTCCCGACTCTAATACCCTTTCCGCTATTGTGAGTCGCCATGTCTGCGCCGCCGGCATCAATAGCCACAGCAAGGGGGCGCATGTCTTCCGCCATGGCCTCGCCACTCGCATGCTGCAAAAGGGGCATTCGCTCAAAAAGGTGGCCGATGTACTCGGACACCGGCACCTGGGAACGACCTTCATCTATACCAAGGTGGACTTCAATGCTCTCAAACAGGTGGGACTGGCATGGCCCCGGGAGGTCAAATGATGCAAATTATCAAACTTCACAGTTGGCTGTCTGAGCAGATCGGACGGTTTATCGAGTTGCGCCGTCTTTCGGGTACTGATTACAGTTCTCAAGCCCGGCTGTTGAAATACTTCGACCGCTTTCTGGTTGAACAACATCCGAGCGGACCATCCGTTACCCGGCACATCATAGACCACTATCTGCAGAGCCTTTCACACTTGCGTCCACGGGTGCAGTTCAACCGCTTTTGCGTGGTCCGCCAGTTATGCGAGTACATCGCCCAAACAGACCCGCGTTGCCATGTGCCCGAACCCATGAAGTGCGTTGCCGCTCAAAAGACATTTTGTCCTTACATCTTCAGTAAACAGGAAATCGAGGCCCTGCTCTCGGCGGCTTCGGCATTGTCGGCGCCCGAGTCGTTGCGGCCGCACACCTACCGGACGTTTTTTGGCCTTCTGTACACCACGGGAATCCGGATCGGCGAGGCTTTTGCCTTGGCACTCAAGGACTTCCACGGCGAGCGTGACCTGCTCTACATCGCCGAAGGAAAATTCAGAAAGGCTCGCTGGGTGCCGTTACATCCGTCCACATCGCAGATGCTTAAGCAGTATGTCGAGCGCCGACTTCGAATCGGTCCACGGACGTCGGACTCGCCGCTGTTCATTAATCTGCGGACTCGCCGCTTGCGTCACTGCACAGTCTATAACACCTTCCGACAACTGCTTGAAGAGTGCGGCATCATTCACCACAAACACACTGGTCCACGTATCCATGACCTGAGGCATACCTTCGCCGTTCATAGACTGCTGGCATGGTATCGGGATGAGCAGGATGTCAACGCCCGGCTTCCGGCCCTGGCCACCTATATGGGGCATGTGAGCGTCAGCTCCACTCAGGTTTACCTGCGCCCCACAGCCGAGTTGCTTGAACAGGTCAGTAATCGATTTCATAATCACTACTTGCACAACGTCAAACCCAACGGAGGAAGATCATGAATCATTCATTAGCCAACTGCATGAAAAGATTCTTCAGCCACTATCTGCCCGTGCAAAAAGGCCTCTCGGCCAATACCATTCTGGCCTACCGTGACGCCATTAAGCTGCTGCTGTGCTATGCGGCCGATTTGCTTGGAAGGCCGGTGGACAGGCTCGCGATCGAAGATATCGCAGAAAAGGTGGTTGTTGGTTTCCTGGATTACTTGGAACGGGAGCGGAGGTGTTCCTCCAGGACGAGAAACGCCAGGTTGGCGGCCATTCACAGCCTGTTCGCCTTTATCGCCAGAGAAGAACCCGTATTATTGCAACAATGCCAAATGTTATTGTCCATACATTGAACCCATTTTGATATTCACTGACAATAACTGCAATAGCCCCTATTGTAACTATGATTCTTAAAAAGGTAAAATAGCCTATTGGTAAATCAAATAATGCTCATCTTCCCACTTCAATGCCGAAGAGGCCTCGAGGTCTCGTGACCAGCACTATGGCCGCTATGGCGTATATGAGCACGTCGGCCCAACGTGTGGCTCCGGGCAGCACTGGAAAAAGGGTAAGGAGCAGACCCACCCCTACCCCCGGTACCACGGTCCCCCAGAAGCTGCCCAAACCGCCGATTATAACGATGATAAAGCATTGAATAAGGATGTCTCCCCCCATGAGTGGCTCAACGGCAAAGATCGGGCTTACGAGTATCCCGGCAAAACAGGCCGTGGCCACCCCCAGTGAGAAGGTGACCGTCCATATGGTTTTGACGTTTATTCCCATTACCTCGACCATGGTCTGATTGGAAGTCCCGGCCCTTATGATCATACCCAGATTGGTCTTCTGCAGCACCCACCAGAGTCCGAATGTGATCATCCCGGCGGACAGGAGGAGAAAACATCGGTACGTGCTAAAGGGAA
>JAIWDV010000094.1:0-6578 GCA_048632525.1 Bacteroidales bacterium
AAGATAAAGCTCAGGTGTTATCAAAAGGCCATATCCGTTTGATCTATTGTTTTGCCCTCTCCGTGACTCTCTCCGCTCTCTCCATTGCGATTAAAACATTTCTTGAATTCCGATATAAGGATTAAAAAAAAGTGAATTTTTTTCAAAAAAATCGCATCCTACCGATTTCCCTTCCCTTTTTCACGTTGCTACGAGAAGGGGCCTGAAAGCGCACAGGCGCCATGGGAGCCCACGATCAGACACCGACATCAGGAGGGGTATATATAGTGCAATAAAAACCCCTCTAAAGCTACCAGATTTGACGGCTTAACTCCTTGATAATACTACATAATTAGTCCACCCCCAACTTGACATCCGCCCATTTTTATGCTTAACTTTCGGGCATGACCAGTCGGGATCAACTCCAAGAAACTCTCTGTAACCGTCTATTCTGGCATACCGCTGAGCGCGATGATGCCAAAGTTGCAGATCACCTCTACCACTGCCGTGAGATGGATGTGGTTTACGCCATGGATGAGGCAACCTTATTTGATTCCTTCTTCAATTATCTACAGGAGATCAAAGTCTTTCCTCATTTGGAACAGCTTGATCCACAAAAACAACGAAGAAAAAATATTCCCTTCATTCAGCTGGTGCTTGTCTTTTTGATGAAGGTTGTAGGTTCCATCAAAACCATAGATGAAATCAGCGATCTATTGTTAACCGATGAACTGCTCATGAGTATGTGCGGTTTCAATGCTCATCAAGTAAAAAACGGCAGTTGCGACCGGGGAACAAAACTTCGCAAGACACCCATACCTGAAATCAGAGGTTCTTTGTGTGTGGATACGGTGGCCAACCATATTGTCACCATTACGCCCAGACGGATTGAAAATTTCTTTAACCGCTGCATTCAGCAATTAGCAAGGCAGGGGGTTTTCCCAAAAAAGATACATGCCGCATGTGATTGCACCTTGTATGAAACTACCAGCAAATTTAAGGGCTGTGGTTCTGTCACCCGTAAAGTCAAGGTTAAGGCCCGCGGTTATCGGAAAATCGGTGAACTCAAAGAGGTCAACGTCACCCTTTATGGGTGGAAAGTATGGGCCATCTATGAAATCAAGACGGGCATACCCCTGGCTATCAAAATCGATACCATCGAAAAACCGGATAACCTGCATGTCCTTGCGGTATTGGAACAAGCCAAAGAAAATGTGAAGATATCCAGTCCCGCCAGCGGGATTGATTCCCTGGTGATTGATCGCGGATTCCTTGACGGCAAAGTCCTTTATCAAATTGACCAACAAGGGATCGAGTTTGTCATCCCTTTAAAGAGAAATATGGAAGCAGCCAAAGATGCCCGTCAATTAGCTTTAGATTCTGAAAGTTTTCCTCCTGTTACTCGTGAAGTTGAAGTTGTTCATGGCTATGGCAAAAAGAAATACACCGAAAAAGTGCTCACCACCCTGGTGGGGGTGCCTGATCTTTTGACCTGTGACTGGTTTAACCCAGAGGGCTCCAAAGCCAATACTACCAAGAAAGATTACGAACCTATCCCTTTGAATGCAGTGGTTGTCAAAACATGGGACAACAAAACTCCTCCCCTTGAAAAACAGGTCGTGTTCGTGACAAATATAGGCGTAAAGGACCCTTTCATCACCTTTGATCGTTATGATGACCGCAGCCTCATGGAAAATAAACTTTTTCGAGAGGTTAAGCAAAACTGGTACTTTGAGCATCCTCCCAAAAAAACCAAAGAGGGTGTCTATATCCAGACATACATGACCATGGGCATGAAAGCCCTCACTACTGCCTTTCTAAAATGGCAGGAAGAACAGCTCCAATTGGAAGCTCTGGGTAAACAAAGCACGTGGCAAATGTACCGGCGAAAGCTGAAGGTCCTTAACCGAAACAAGCTGATTGTCTTTGTGGGCCAGCACTTCGGGATTTTTCCATCCCATGAAGTTTTCATGTTGGCTAATGTGCCTGTTCACGATATTGCAAAAGAGCTCAATATTACCCGAGAGCAGGTCTATGCCAAATACACTGAGGAACTCGTAACCGAAAAATCTTGACCAAGTGCCTCAGAATTTCTTCGGCCGCCACGGTTTCATGTTCAATCCTTATATCGGAATTCCAGAAACTTTTAGATGTGCTTGACATTCAAATGAATAAAGTTTATATTTCATTGTGTTAACTTAAACAGAAAGGAAATTACCATGCATGCATCTGCTAAAGATTTGAGGTTTTATTCTAAAAATCTTCTGGATGCTGTTTCACGCGGAGAAGAGGTCATCATCACCTATCGAGGTAAACCCTGTGCTAAATTGGCTCCTCTAAATGATCCTGACAAAAAAAAATCACAAGCGGATCCTCTCTTCGGCATCTGGAAAGATCATAAACCTACCAACGATGTGGATAAATATGTTAGAAATCTACGCAAAGGCCGATCCCAATGTTGATTGATACGGATGTGCTCGTTTGGTATATGCGCGGAAATGAAAAAGCAAGGCGTTTGATTAGAAATACTAATGGCTTTTCAATATCGGTTGTAACCTACATAGAACTGGTGCAGGGTCTTCGAAATAAAGAAGAGTTGAGTGTATTGAGAAATTCTTTTAAGAGCTGGAGCGCCACGATAATTTATATTAACGAGGAAATTTCAACCAAAGCCATGTTTTTGGTTGAGCAATATTTTCTGAGTCATTCTATGCAACTGGCGGATGCTTTAATTGGAGCCACCTCAATGATATACGGTTTGCCCTTGCTGACGGCTAATACAAAACATTACAAGATAATAAAAAATATCATCCTTAAAAAATTCAGCCCATAACCAAAGAATGCCGGACTGCCTTCACAAGCATTCCGTCTTTTCCCTCAATACCATTGATCTTTCTTAAAACCATTTTTTTGCTATCAAAAAGGTGGTTCTAAGACCCTAAACAACTCCTCATTTAACATTTATTTCTTTGATTTTCAATAAGTTAATTTGGTCCGACAACCATTCATGCAATCGCACCAGCTAATCTTCTAATCTTCTCAAATTTTTGGGAAAAGGGACGTCCTGGATTTCGGGTGACATCCTTAAATAATCAAGTATCTACACTTCCGATTTAAGTTGTTTTATTATTTAAGGATGTCCCTCTTCCCCCTCTTCCCACTTAGGACAAACTCATTATAGGCGGTGGTTACGGCATTTATCTCAAGAATAACCATATGCGCCGTATGGGGATGGGAACACTCCTCCAGGAATGGCCTGAACCGCGTTCTGAGTAATGAAAACTGGGTTGCCCGTCATCAGGGTTTATTTGCCGGCGTTTTAAGGGATGCCACTCAGCATGTCCTCAGCCCACGTAGGTAACGGGTCAACCACCTCTTTACGCCTGCCTTGCTTCACAAGAGCCACTTGTTGGTAGGGGTTCTTTCGGGAGGAATTGTTTAAAAGTCTGGCTTCATTGACCAACGGCAGTATTGTCGAAATATTCTTCATGGTGCGAGGTATACGGTTATGTATCTTGTCAGCGGGCACATCGTGACCACCCTCGGTGACACGCTGTTGGACCCGTGCTTCATTTAGCTCGGGGATTTCCAGATGGATATAGACGAGAATAATTTTGTAGCCCTGCGCCTTAGCCTTAGCGACAAAGTCTATCTTTGACTCATGTGAAAAAACTGTTTCATAACAAAAGGATATGCCTTGATAAAGTAAGTCCTCCAGCAGTCGGCCAAATAAATTCGCTGCCTCGTAACTGACTTTTTCTGGGTTTTCGGGGTTGATTTCTTTGGCTATCAAGTGGGCGTTCAAAAGTTTGATACCTCGTGGAGCCACGAATAATCGGTAAAAAGTCGATTTACCTGCCCCATTACCACCGGCCAATAGCCAAATCTGTTTCGATACAGTCATACCTGTACCTTGAATTCTCCGTTGTGAAACTGCCCTGTCTCCCGCTCCCCTGTATAAGAGTTCACCCTATCGAGAAGACCTTGCTGGCTCAGACTGGCCTCGTAATAGACCGCAGATGACGTCACTTTTTCCGCGAGATTGCCGCTTTTACGCTTATTTTCAAGGGAGTTAAAGACATCCCTTGGGTCTACGGCTACCGACGTCACTGGTTCCACTTTGACCTTCTTAAGGCCCTGGATAATAGCGAAAACATCAGAGAGGTCCATTACGCGCACTACAGCCTTGCCTAACTCAGCCCAAAATTCGATCTGCTTAGGGACTGATCGCTTCTGTATTGTACCTTCTCTCTCTGCGGCTGCAACCAGTGCTGAATTTAATCTTATGGGGCTTGTCATAGTTTGCCCTCCTATTATATGCAGCAATTTGCTACATATATAGCATAACGCTGCATCGTTGTCAATCTAAAACAGAAAAGGGTTGAGGTTTTACATAGCTGATTAGAGCAGATACCCCGCTATATCCTTACTCATATCTAATGGCATCTACGGGGTTCAACTTGGAGGCACGCCAGGAAGGGTATAATGTTGCAAAAAAACAAATGATCACAGCTGATAACGCAACAAAAAAAACATCACTAAATTCAACCTGAACAGAAAGGGCTGAGATATAATAAACATCTGCCGGTAAAGTAATAAACTTGTATTTTGCAAGTATGAAACAAATCCCCAGGCCCGATACCAGACCCGATAAAGTTCCCACAATACCCACAAAAACTCCCTGGAGCATGAAGATAGACATAATACTTCTGGCAGAAGTACCCATGGCTCTCAAAATAGCTATGTCCTTTTTTTTCTCCATGACCACCATAACCAGGGTGCCGATGATACTCAAAGCCCCCACCAGCACAATCATGCTCAGGATAACGAACAGGGTGGTTTTCTGCAGACTGAGCATCGCAAAGAGATTTCTGTTTGTCAGTTTCCAATCCCTGGTCCAGTAAGGATAACCCAGTTTCTCTTGAATGGCCCGGGCAACTGTATCTGCCTTGTATACATCCCTTACTTTTATCTCCAGCCCCGTCACTCGATCTCCAAGTCCAAGGAAATCCTGAGACTCCTTTAAAGATATAAAGGCCATGGAGGCATCATAGTCATACATCCCCGAGTCAAAGATGGCAGTGACCTTATACTTCCTGGTTTTCGGCGCCCTGCCCGAGGGTGTTGATTTCCCCCCAGGAGAGACCACAGTAAGGGTGTCACCTGGGTGAGCCTCAACCTTTCGGGAAAGTTCATTCCCGATAATAATCCCGGGCAATCCATCAGCACTTTCCTGAATAGAAGCGAGTGAGCCCATTTTTATCATTGACTCAATGTCCAAAACATTTACGACACTCCTGGGATCAAGCCCCCTTATAACCGCCATGGAGACATTACCCGAACTGTTTATCATCCCCTGACTGTAAATAAAGGGTGTCGAGGCAAGCACTCCGTCCACCTCCTCGACCCTCTTCCCCACTTTTTTATAATCCTTGAATGGTCCCCCATAGTTCAGTATAAGAACATGTGAGTTCACCCCCAGGATCTTGGACATCAGGTCATCCCTGAAGCCGTTCATCACGGAAAGCACAACAACGAGCGACATCACACCCACCATAACACTCAGCACCGAGATCACCGTAATCACTGGTATGAACGCCTGCTTCCGTTTGGCTTTCAGGTATCTTAAGGCAAAAAATAATTCGAAAAACATTGATGTTTTAGTCCTGCTGTTTTTTATTCCTCTGAACCAGTACCCAGTACCGGATACCAAGTACCACTTCAATTGAGTTTGACTCAATTGAGGGACTAATGTTCGAATGCTCAAAACAGTAACACAAATGATTGCATTATGAATAGCCAAAAAAAACCCCCTGAGCAAGGAGGAAGAACTCAGGGGGTTGGAATTTGTAAAATCAAGGCACCTGAAAATCCGGTGCGAAGCGGTTCCGAAGAAATCAAGGGATTAAACGGAGACATACTGTATGTAGTACATCGCATCACGCCCGGGGTGGAAAAAAGGCCATTTCTGAATAGACACTAATTAGCCGTCAAACATTGAAGAGCCGGAAAGGATATGCCTGTACCATTTAATACGCGGACAGTACTGTCATAGGTCCAAAAATTTCATCAATTTGCGGGATGGTCATGTGTCCCTGTTCAAACAATATCGTACCTATGAGCCTGTGCTTTCCTTTTTCTATCTCCTCAATTGCCTGAATCTTTAACGCACCTACGAGCTGGTCTACCGTAAGAAATCCTTTCTCCACTGCTGTGGCACCAAAACGCTTTTTTTCGCATGTTGTTATGTCCATCTTACCCTCCGATTTTTCTTTTTTGCGGCTCGTTTAGATTTTGCCTGATACTACTAAAAACCGGATTTCATATTAATATTTATTTCAATAAATATGCAAAAGGAATGCCATTTTATAAAACTTATTTATTATGGCATTAACTTACTGTTTTCAATTAGGAATTAATACTGGGTTCACAGAAACTGACAGATTGGAACTTATTAAAGATAGGTCAAAATGAACTATTAAAAGATACGAATAGACACACAAAAGTCTATTCCCAAACAACCTTACTCCATTTGAGTAAACGATTCGACTCCCTATTTCATCTTAAAAATCTGGAAGACCAATGGCTGAGGTAACAGT
>JAIWDV010000095.1:0-6539 GCA_048632525.1 Bacteroidales bacterium
AGAATATTCTGTTTTCAAAAAAGGGCCTCAGATTCGTTTACTGACAGCCTACGCGCGTATATTACACCCTGTTGCAAAATTTGCTTGAGGTTTATATCGAATGTCCAGAATTTTAAACGACCGTTGACAATTGTTTCATCTTTGCCGCGAAATCATACACTGGAACCTCTATGGTTTTCACAGGCTTAAACTTATTCTTTGCAAATTTCAATATTTCATCAGTAATTTCGGGAGAGTAGGTTTTCTCTCCACATCTAGTACAAACCTCAGCTGGTACATTCTCAACAAGAATATATTTGTCGCCATCTTCATAACTGAACGTTACCTGCTTTTTCTTCACTGTACCCCCACAAAAAACGCATTTCATGACAACTCATCTCCTTGTTTTATAATCGATCCATTCCTCCGGATCAGGCTCGTATGTCGTAATGATAACAACTGATGGTGGAAATGAAGCCTGAACGTGGATATTCCTTTTGTCTTCTGTTTTGCCATATATAAGACAGCTTGGAGAATATTTATCATCAGGGTATTCTTCAATAATTTTGCCTGTCATTATAACATGTTCTACGTCAGAGCGATATATAAATCTTTCAATCATTCTTTTTACAGCATGGTCTGAAAACCGATATTCAAGCCTGCTTATTTTTTCTCGGATTGTTGTTATTCCCATTGCTGCACACATCCTTGAGCATTGTCCACTATCATTGGCTTCATATTTAATCCTATTGGCGCTGAAAAAAGATTTGAACAAGATAGAGACCTATCCCAACCCCGACGAAAATGAACGCCATACGAATCCAGATTTTTCGAGCAATGGTGAGTTTACCTTCTGCCTTCAAGTAATCGCGAAGAGCAGCGGCGAGGAAGATGACTGCTATTGCTACGAACACGATTCCGAGAGATGGGCTATGCATGGTTGTTCTGATGCTCCTGTGATCACTTACTTTTTTACCTCAACTCAAGGATCTGTTTTTGCCGAAATCCCGGCGTCCGTACTTCAAAAAGAGGCTGGCCGGGCTGCAAAATGGCCAGTTCCAAAGCCGCCGCGGCCCTTTGGCGTTGGAAGCCGGTTCTGAGTACATGTTGAAGATGTTCAGGGGATATGGGTTGACCCAAGAGATATCGAGTCCCGTTTTGAAAAGCAGCTTTATTCTTCGCCCACCATTCAGCAATCAATTGAGCATCAGGCCACGGAAGATCTTCATCAGAGTCCATTTCCACATCTTCATCCTCGGGGCTCTCTGTTGGCCCAGCTTCAAAGCCTTCAGGCCACTCACCCTCAAGGTCATCGTATACAATATCAACTCCGGTAATCATGGTGAATGCTTCTCCCGCCACTCGGGCCAGCTCCGGCACTTCCATATGCTCAATAAGCCACGGAATGCGTACCGGATCCCCGGCAAATCCCGCCCCGATTATCGTATAGCGAAGCCAGTCAGGTTGCTGAGACATTTCTTTCAGCCAGTTTTGCGCGCTGGTATTGTCCATAACCCGCAAAGTAAGGTTCAAAGCGCTTTCCCGGAAGGGTGACTCTGATGTGGCAAAGGTTTTGAGAAACTCCAGGGCCTCACCTCTATCTCCTAACAAAACCGCCGACCAACCAGCCCAGAATTGGCAATTCTTGTCCTCGGCAACAAGCTGATTCTTCAACATAGAGAGTAAATCAATACGTCCCAGCTCGCCCACAGCACGAATAGCACGTGCTTTAAGAAAAGTGTTCTCATCATTTAAAGCATCAACAAGCGCTGGGCCAGGATCCTGGCGATGCACGGCAAAGGCTGCTATGCCGATCCGACGCAGTTCAGGTGTTAATGATCGGAGTAACTGGTCAATATGCTCTTTCACCTGGTCGAAACGCAGCCAGCCAAGCGCGGAAATAAGTCCCCGCGATAATTCAGGATCTGTGGCCGCAGCTTCCAGCACCATCTTGATGCGCTGATCTTGTCCGCTCTCAAAGGCCAAGACAGCAGCGGCAAACACTTCTCCTGCTTCCTCCTGTGCCAAGGCATCAGCGCAGATACTCCACCCCGCTTCTCCGGCAACTCGCAATCCATCTATGTGAGCTTCCACACGTTCATCCATGTCTGCCAGGTCATTCAGGGAATAGTGCGGTGCCTGGACAGCAGCATCGCGGAGAAGCCATAAAAAGGCAGCCTCCTCAGCGTGTTGTTCTATTACTGCGGGAATAACAGACATATTGATGCTTTCTTGCACGATCTATTAGGATTATGTCTCGCGAGAATTCAAAACAGTCGTCGAGTGTTGTTTTCTTCTATGCTGTCAAATAGTTAATAATTAAGCTGTTACCATGTGCCTTTCTGCTTGGCCAAAAAGGTCCCACTGATACCTAATTCGCGAACCGCCCAGTAACAAAATAAACTCTTCGCTTCCACTATAGCCGCCTGCCGCTTTCTCGAATAAAAGCCTCTTCCTCTCAATGCCGATAGCGCGCAGTCTTCGTCTCAGGCAAGAGTATCTCGAGGCGTCCAAGAAGATTTTCGCGGTCATTGTTGTTGCTGAATATGTTCTAACATTCTATTCCCTGTATAGTAAGACACTCTTGGGGGCGTCAAGACGAGCTAATCGTAGCATAGCTCATCCAATACCACCCAAAAATCGAAGTTTTAATTCATTTATGGATGTCCCCGTATCCATACACGTATGCGGGTTCCCGCAAATCTTTCGGCCCTCTGAGATCATCTATTATAGTAAGATCGTTTTCCAGACCAACTGCTTGGACGCTTTTCCAAAACAAATCGACTTCTTCTTTGGAGAGCACATTAACCAACCTTTTCAACGCACATCTGAAGCGGTACCGGAAGACGTTGCTCTCAACGGCCAGGCCAGGACTCCAGGGGCCATCCTCGAATTTGCGTTCATCGAGTATATTAGAATCCCATTGTGACAAGTGTTCTGCTGTCGATTGGGCGAAGAGTTCCTCGATATCAAGGCACTCCGCGGATATTATCAGATCTCGGCGAGACTGTTTGGATATGCTCTTGGGCAGATCAAGAAGAGCCCAACGAGTCGGTCTAGCTGCGCACCATGTGAGTATGCTCGACCACGCCTGAGTATGCGGATGGTCGGCAGGAGCTTCCTCGTAGATGTACACAGCCCAATCCAAATAATGGTCGCGGGCCTGTCGTCCCAGACGGGCCTCAATCCCCTGAAGCACGTTCTGAATCAACGTCGGGGGTATGGGAATGTAGACAGAAGCTCCCCCCATGCCCCTGATGATGTTGCGCAACACCTCCACGAAATCGACCTTCTTTCCCTCGGGAAAATTTAGGCCCATATGTTTGTAAGCCGGCATCGTAATATCCAAACTGAGGAGTATGATGTTCCTTTTACACCGCTCCAAACTCATTCCAGATTCATGCATAACCTCTCCTCTAAGCATCCTGTTCCTATCCGCACTTATCTTCTTTTGCCACTAGGCCTACTGGGTTCCGCTCAGGCAAAACGTCCCCCAAACTGGAGCTGCGTACCAGGTTCGGGGCCAAAACGTTTATAATCAATCCCTGATGGAGGGCGTCTCGCTGCCCAGCTGCGTGTGCCAGGGGGAAGGGCATCCTTGCAGTTACTGTTGTCGTGTTTTCTAATCTCTTTTTCCAATGCTTGCTGCTGTTGAACTATATTGTTGTGATGATTCTCCCATCCGGGAGTACCTGGGGGCATTGATCCCGTTAGTTGCTCGGCAAATCTGTCCTTGAGCCCCTTGGTGCCTGGAGGGTCTTCCCCCGGTGGTCTTTCGCGGTTGATTAGTTCATCAATCTTCTTTGCAATCTTGGCGCATTCGGAATCAGGGGCATCCCCGCCACCTCCCGCCATACTCTGTACAAGTCCCATCATCGTCGCAGAATTAGCCGGGCTCCCACTACCACCCCCATTATTGGTCACCAAGTCGCTAAGCAGGTGGACATTCTTTCCTTCGAACTTAACATCCATAGAGCCAGGGCTAATAAATTTACATGGGCCATGAGTATTAGCGGAGACCACCCCCCCACCAGTCCCTTTGCTCGCCATGTCACCCATACTGCCAAAACTGGCACCTTTAATCGCGACAGTTTTTTTCTCTACTTTGACTTTCTTAGAATAGCCCTTTGGCTTTTCACCTGATTTGCCTATATTTGGAAGCGGTGCGGGCACGAAAGGCGCCGGCGGCCCTGGCATCTTGCACATATTCGGCAAAGTTGCCGTAGCAATTCCATTGCTCCCCTTAGTAAGCGGGGTCTTGGGCGGATTGACACCGACACCCATTAAAGTTCACCACTTGGTTGTATATTTAGCTCCAGCACAGCAGCGGCACGCTGACCACCTTCTGAGCTGTTCCAGATCAAATATCGTTTACCTTTTGCCCATTTTTGTTTACCTGCAGTTACGGCTAATGCCACAAACAATGGGCCGGAAGCTGCGCCCATATCGCCCCAACAGGATGCTGGCAAGTCATAGTCAGTCGGGTCAACCATTGCATTTGGCAAACGTAATAGAACAAAGCCCCATTCTTCTGAACGATACCGCTCACCGTTAATGTCACAAATAATGCCTTCAACAGCTTCCTGAGGTAAGCGAAGTGGCATGACTGCTTTTTTAACGCTTTCTGTCAATCCTTCGCCCAAACAGACCGTATCGGTCTTGATTTTCTTTGTCTCGATTGCAATGCCGATTCCTCGAATAACTGCCAATGACTCCATTTTGAAACGGTGCACGAACGCGTCAGAGGTCACCGCAATAGCGCCGGCACCCTCACCTGGAAAAAAAGCGCCCCGGTGATACGAGGTTGCAAGCTGCTTGTTTTGATCCAGCCATTCGAGTGTTTTTAGATCAAGATAGCTATCCACACCTGCAACAATACATAATTCGGCTTGACCGGTTCGAATCTGTTTGCACGCTGTGTCTAGTGCTATTAACCCGGAAGCATGTCCGTAGGGAAACAGTTCGAAAGGCTCAAATTCAACAGGCATCGATTTACTGCGAAGACCCTCTCTTACTGCCTGGTTGTGTTCTTCTGTCCATCCCGGCCGTTCTTCCGGCAGACCGAGAAAAAGGGATATTTTGCGATAATTTGTCCATACAGGCTTGAGTTTGTGACAGATTTCCTCCAACGCAGTCGCTGCCAGCGCGATTAATCGCTCGGGCCCCATTAGTCCCGGGTCAAGTTCAAAATCAAACGCCATTCGCACGGGCTCAACCTTCTGGTCAACAATGAATGGATGTTCGCTCACTTCACTGATGCCGGAGCGCACCGCCGCGATGCTGGAATCGGCATTAAAACCCAGCGGCGTTCGCGCCCCAACGGCGACTATGTGAATGTCCTGAGTCACTGCCTTTGTTCCCTTGGGTGAATTACGGTTACATCCAGGTATTCGCCATCATTTCCACACTGCAAACTTGTTTGCCATACCAGGATAAGACGCGGCCCCTCAGAATCGATTATGACCGAAACCAGCTCCGAGTCGTGCTTTTTGCAAGTGGAGCCAAAATACGTTTCGAATTGATAAGAAATCTTTGGGAGTGTGAATCGCAACAGTCCACCAGAAGTCAGGTTAGCCAACCCGACCTGGTTTCCTCCCTTTAGATAGCCAGGTACTTGCTGATCCAGCGGCGAGCAAAGCAGGCATTTCGGATTGTAGTCCACTGGCAGAAGCGGCTGTCGCTGAGCCATCCACTTCTCATCATAGGTCCCAGCCAGTTCCTTTCGCGGGGACCAGTAGCTGGCGACAGCCCCGAGACCGGCGGGCCAGCCCTTTCCCAGTTTTCGAGCCGGATCCTCAATATTGGGGGCAGGCTTTCCAATGAGGTGGCTTTTGCGAGTCGCGACACCGGTTCCGACCGGGTTTCGAAAATCGATGCGGTGTTTTTGCGGATTCGGATCTTCCTGGTCAAAACCGCCAAACGCTCGCTCATAGGTGATAGGCATGGTCTCAAAGGGTTTGGGCGAAGACGGCGTTACGCCACCGATCAAAGTCCTCCGCCATGTCCGATCCCCGTATACGAGCAGCTCCTTGCGTAGCCGATCAATTCTAAGTGACACCTTCACCTTGGTGCAAGGCTTGCCTTTGGGCGCATAGGCGCTGGCGTTGAGGTACACATCTGTCCCCGGCTTCATTGCCACCAGGTCTGCCTCATAGCGCAAGCTGGATTCCCCGTCCACGCCGTTGTACTCCGGGGTGTGGAGAGGTGCTACTGGCTTCTCCGACAGGCTCAGCGTGCCGTCCGCGCCGATATCGTAGGTGGCCTTCACCACGACGATCCAGTGGTGAACGCCTTCCTTGTCTCGCACCCAGGTGCGCTCGGCTTCGTAGGGGGTCCGGTTGTCTAACATCCACATGGCTACCCCTTCCTCTCAACTCGCTGTCCAAAGTCCATCGCCCCTAAGGCCACAATCCAGCAAGGCCGCCGCGACGCCAGAGCGGCCAAACTTTTTCTTTATATGAAGCTTGCCAGTACAAAGCAGGCAAACTTCTATGATTAAGTTGATAGTTAAAGCAAATCCGTTGAACCTGAATTTATCATGTCGTTGCAGTTTATTATCA
>JAIWDV010000096.1:0-6522 GCA_048632525.1 Bacteroidales bacterium
AGAATCGTCAACCAAGGGGACGCCATCTTGAACAGAAATGGCATTTTCTTTACAGATCTCCACGCAGGCCCCGCACTCGGTGCAGGATTCATCCGAGACTTCGGGTCTGCATGCACCTATGAGCCCCAGGTCAACGATCTGGGGACGGGAGCATGCATTGGGGCAGTCAGAGACAGAGACGCGAAATTCATGGTGCATCTTTAAGGGACCTCCTACCCTTTTTTTTAAAAACTCCTTCATATTTCTCTGTGTAAGTTTTTGTTCAATTTTTTGGGGCAGGCCATCTGAGTTTACGGCACGGTTAGGACAGCCAGTGGGACCGAAACAGCTCTCAACCTGAAACCCTTTTACTTCATCCTCCATACGGTTCAGAAACCGCTTCTGACAGGTGTGGACATGTTCTACGGTAACTTCATTGGCCATTTGGCGGGAGGCTTCCTCTTCCACGCGCTTTTTTACCCGTTTTCTGACAAAGAAAGGGACCCTTGATAAGGCTTTTTCTGCTTCTTTGCTCCAATTCATGGCTTTGCCTTTTATGTGTTGGGGTTAAGATAAGCCTGAGTAAACCACATCTCTTCCGATGAGTCCTTGACTTATGTCAAGTATTGAGTATTTTTTTCATAAAAGGGCGGTTTTTATTTAGGTGTCTCTTTTTTGACAGGATAACAGGATAAACAGGGATCTATGTTAAGTCACAAACAAGACATTGTTGTAATAATCCAGTAAATCAAAAGAAATATCCTGGTAAAATGCCTTACAGATAGCCCCCGAATAAGGAATTAATAAAATCTCTTTGGCTCTCTCTTAAATGTGAAACGAATATTCAAATTAACTCCCGATCAATAGGGAGAGCAGGTTAAGCCAAATTACAATAGAAGGGTTTAAACCAATCACTTACCCCTATAGCAAGGAACGGGCTATCAAGATAGTTAGAGGATTTACAGGAATTAAAAAATCAAGTTAATCCTGTTATCCTGTCTAATAAATACCTGGGTAGTTACAATGCGCGCAACATTGATCGAAATCAAGCAGGACATGCCAGGCTTTGATCATTTCTTCGGATCATGGGTTTGCCAGGATGATTTGGCCATAGTTGTTGATGTAGGGCCGGCTAATACGGCCGTTCGTCTGATTGAGTCCTTGAATTATATGGGGGTAGAGAGGGTGGATTATGTCTTTCTCACCCACTTACATATAGATCATTGTGGAGGCCTGGCTGAATTACTGGACCATTACCCCATGGCAAGGGTCATCTGTCACGAGAACGGCATAGACTATCTTACTGATCCCTCAAAGCTCTGGAAGGGTAGCCTGGCTGTCCTTGGGGAGATTGCGGAAGCATACGGACCGCCTAAGCCTGTTGCAAGAGACAGGTTAATCCCCCACACGGAAAATGATTTGAAAGATCTTATGGTTATAGAAACACCAGGCCATGCCGCTCATCACTTGAGCTTCAGTTACAGAAATCAGCTTTTTGTGGGTGAGGCAGGGGGGAACTATTTGGTCATTGAAGACATGGAGTACCTCCGTCCGGCCACGCCGCCCAGGTTTTTTTTTGATGCTTGTGTGAAAAGTGTTGATAAATTGCTGGCCATAGACGATCAGCCCATTTGCTACGCTCATTTTGACGGAGCTGAAAGCTCCCACCGGCTCTTGAGAACCTTCCGGGATCAGCTGATGCGATGGAACAGGATAATTCGCGAATCCACCGCAGGTCGACTAAATGGTGATGATGACCTTGTGAGAAGGTGCATCGATACCTTACTCGAACAAGATCCGGATCTAAGGGCCTTTGAAAGAATGGACCCTGATACCCAAAAACGTGAAAGATTTTTTATGGCCAATGCTGTTAAGGGTTTTATAGGGTTTTTTCGAGAAAATAAAACAGATGAAATAATTCAGTAGGATTACAGGTGATAAAACGCCATGAAAAACAATAATTACTTAGAAAAAATCAATTTTAGGGCTCTTGTAGAGACTGACGGAAACGACCGCATTCAAGACCGGCTAAACATTGTTGATGTCTTTCTGGATACAGAAGAACATGTAACCATTGAACAGATGTACCGGCTTCTGAGAGAAAAAGGCTACGATTATGACGCGGGATTTGTCCGGCAGTGCATGAATCGGATGGCCGATCTGGGCTTTGCGCAGAAGAAGCAGTTCGAAGGGCAGCCCGTTCGCTATGAGCATCGGCATCTGGGAAGGCACCATGATCACCTCATCTGCACCAAGTGCGGAAAAATTGTTGAATTTGCGAACGACCAGATGGAGCGGTTGCAAGTGGCGATTGCGGCCGAGCACGGATTTCATATGCTTCAGCACAAGATGGAGATTTACGGGCTTTGCGCAGAATGCCGCGCCCAGAGGAGGCCTCTAATGCCCCTGGCCATGGCCAAACCGGGGGAAATGGTTGTAATTCGTGAAATGGCCGGGGGAAGGACAGCAAGGTCTCGGATGGCAGATATGGGTTTACGGATTGATGATCATGTCGAGATCATAAGTAATAGCGGTGAGGGCAGGCTCATCCTGGGCCATGACTGCACGAGGCTTGCAATTGGCAGGGGAATTGCGCAGAAGATTATGGTTTCATTGGCCCATGAGGAAGGGGAGGAGGCGTGTCAAGAGGCATAATCTTCACATGTCTTTTGAAATCCCGGCACTTCATGCGAGCTTCTGTAAAATGCTGCGAAGCCTGTCTCTGATAATCCTGATGTGCTTTTCTGCTTTATCTCGGTTTTTGTAGCGTTTGTTCTCTGCCGGGGTTACCGCATGAGGGGTGTAGCGGAGCTTTAGCTTGATGACAGCCATTTGATCATCCAAAACAAACCTTCTATAGATAAGGTTGAACGGGGGAAACCTGAATTCCTTCTCTGAAATGGATGCCCCCCAGTCAATGATATAAGGCAACCCATCTTTACCCATGAGGATATTGGTCGCCTTCTTCAAATCGCAATGGGCTATCCCCCTTCTGTGCATATCGTTAACCAGGTCTTTTAATGCACCCAGAAACGTTTCAGGGATCTGCATTTCTCTCGTTACTTTTTTTAGATCTCTGCCCGGTACCTGTTCAATTGCCAGAGCGAGGCCATCAATGACCCTGTATATATTCGGTACCCCCCTAAGGCCCTTCAGCTTTTTGTATGCCTTTCCCTCTCTCCATACGAGGAAACGCCCAACGGTATTTCGAAAGACAAATTTGTTGGTACTGTAGTCCTTGACGACGGCTCGCAGTCCATTCTCCTCCACAACCCAGATTGTTGGCCTTGTGGTTGAGGGCTTTCTCAAGACATAGGATTGTTTTCTGGGAAGATCAGAGAGTTTGAGGGAATCAAACATGAAAGCCGCGAAGTTTAACCTTGCTTTAGGGATACAATCAGTGAGTTTATTTTCTGCCTGGAATCATTGAAGACCCCTGAAAGGTTCAGGGAGTGATTAGCAAACATACTTCCAGGATCCCCGTTGAACACGATCAGGGGTTCAAAATAGCATCTCTTCAGATTTTCAAGGATCTTATCAACGAGCTTCAGAGAATTTTTGTCAGTTAAGACATCAAAAAAGTCAATTCGTATGGCCTTAAATGATTCATAGAGGGCGTAAGCGATACCCTGCGCATAATAAAAGTTATCGTCAATGCGAGACCAGGGGATATTGATATCAATCATTTTGGGGCCTTCAGAGCTGTCCCCGGGTTGTTCTTCGACTGCCAGGGACGAGTCAATATCGTGCGGGGCGTTTATTAGTCTGGTGTTGGCACCACCCATGAGCGAGGCGTACTGCTGAAGGAGTTCCACTAAATTGTCGGCCCTCGGGTAAAAATAGGATTTTCCCGCTAAAAGATTCTCGTAAAAAGTTTCGAGGCCACGGTTGGCCTCTTTCCATTTGCTTTCTGCAGAGGGAAACCACCATTTATAAGGGTCATTAGAAAGAGATGTAAATGCCTTTTCGGCGGCGGGATCCAGTTTGTCCGTGGTTCTCATACGGGAGAGATTATCCCTCAGGACTCGAGTGTTGTAACGTACGACTTCCAGTTCCCCGATCTGGAAATTGGGCATATTGTCCAGAAGGACAGTGGGCCAAAACAGGTCATTGGGTAACCAGTTTTTATGCATCTGCTCAATAAGAGCTTGATTGGTCCTGATGAAAGCCGCGCCTTTAACATTGCTATCCAATTCCATAAGCGTGATGCGGGAAGGCTTCACGGAGTTAATGAACATGACTACAGCCACAAAAATAATGAGGGCGAGGAGTACGAGCGAGATAAAGAGCTTTCCAGTCCACCATCTTTTTTCTTTGGATTGTGATTTCATTTTTTACCGCCTTTGAGACTATGCCAAGATAATAAGTATTTATTTTAAGAACAGTCAGGCCTAATTGTCAATACATAATACGCAATGTCAGTAATCCTTTTGGCTCATGATGCTCTCACTTTAACGGAAGGGAAAAGCGATCTGTCCGTATGGGGGATGAACTTTGCGGCACTAAAGGCGTTCATGAATTCCTGATTAACGTTCAGTTCAAGGTAGGTGGTCTGATCACGGATGCGAAAGATTTCTTCTCTGGCCTCAGCCGACAAAAGGGCCATGGTTGCCCCTTCAAGTGAGGTATTTCCTAAAGGGATGTATGTTTTAAGGGGAAGGTCCGGGAGCATACCAATGGTAATCGCTGATTGTGGATCTATGAAAGAACCGAATGTACCAGCAATATAAAAGCGACTCACCTCGTGCATTGGAACGTTTACGGTATTTGTGATGGTGGTCAGGATGGTGTACATGGCGGCTTTTGAACGCATTAGAGCGTCAATGTCCGGCTGGCTGAGGGTAAGGGCGTGACCCGTTTTGGAGTCTTCAGGGGGTACGATGACAAGATGATTGATATCGTCAATCTCCATGAGGCGATCGCCGCATTTTCTTATGACGTACTTCCCTCTTTCATCAATCATTCCTGCCAGGAAAAGTTCCGCTATCAGGTCTATGAGGCCAGATCCGCATATGCCAACCGCTGGATTGTTGCCGATGGTCTTTATTGTGAATTGGCCTGAATGGGGCCCAATGCGCACATGGTCAATGACACCGGGTCCTGCCATCATGCCCATATGGGCCACACCTCCTTCCAATGCGGGCCCTGCTGCACCAGCGCATGCCATCAGCCAGTCACAGTTTCCCACGACAACTTCTGCATTGGTTCCCACATCAACAAGAATGGAAGGCGCGTGCCGGCCCATCATGCCTGATGCCAGAATTCCAGCGATTAAGTCGCCGCCGAAGTAGCTGCCAACGTTTGGGAAAACGAGGACTGGAGCCTCCGGATTGATTTCCAATCCCAGCTCTTTAGACCTTATCTGATCCGGCTTGTTGATGACAGGGATGTAAGGCTCGCGACATATCCAATAAGGGTCTAAGCCCAAAAAAAGGTGGGTCATGGTCGTGTTTCCTGCCACAGAAATAGCCACGATGGAGCTGGGATTGATGTGATGTTTTTTGGTTAATAGATGGATTTCACTGTTTAGTCTTTCAACCAGAAGAGTTTGCAATTCCTCAAGGCCACCTTCTTGAGCCGCAAAATGAATCCGGGTGAGTATATCTGTACCGATTTGCACCTGGGGGTTATGAAAAGATATCTCATCCCTGATCTCCTGGCTGGGGAGATCCACAAGCCGGGCAACGACTGTGGAACTGCCCAGGTCTACAGCCATGCCATGGATGCGATTTTCCTTGTGTGCTGAAAAAATGTCTATCAGGTGCCAGCCGTTTTGGTCTTCAAAGACAGCGGCATCGATGTTATAATCGCATTTCCTTAAGGTTTGAGGGAGGTTTTTGGCCAAGGAAAAATCAACGCTTATTCTCTCAGTTTGCAGGCCCTTCTTTATTCCCTTGATCAGGCGGTCTACATCTGCCGTATTATCCTTCAAACTGGGGGGAGAGATCTTAGGTGATATTATTTTTATCCAGGGTTTGCCTCCAAATTGTTCTTCCATAATTCTTCTTTTTTCGTTGTTGCTTGAGGCTTCTTTCAACAACTCTCTGCAAAAGCCAAAACACCCACAGCTCTAAATGGACACTAATGAAGGATAACGTTTTTCAATTTTTTACTCAGGAAGTCAACCTGGTGGTGCATATTTGGATCGATTTTCATCTTGTGTTCCACCAGATCTGAGGCATAGACCACGGTGGAATGACTCCGGTTGATGGACCCGGCAATGGACTGGATGGTCTCCTCCGTATGCCTGCGACTCAGATACATATAGATGTTTCGAGGAGTTGCATGCACCTTTTTCCTTGATTTGGACCCCAGTATGCCCGGCTCAATCTTGTAATACCGGCAAACAAGCTCTCTTATCTCCTCCAGGCCGATGGAATCCTCCCTTGAAACCAAGCAGTTGACAACCTCTTTTGCCAGATCAAGATCAATTCTGGCCTTCACCAGCTCGGCCCTCGCCTTAAGACTCTTAAGGGCACTTTCCATCTGACGCACGTCCCGTGTCAGGCGGCTTGCAAGGAACTGGATGATCTCGTCACAGAG
>JAIWDV010000097.1:0-6500 GCA_048632525.1 Bacteroidales bacterium
CAGCGGATTAATATCCTGGAAGGCCTGCGGTTTCCTGGTGAGCTGCTGCTTGAGCCATTGAATGGCCGACGCCTCGTCGGAGACGAAAAGTTGGAGCTGAAGTACCTCCTTGACCGTCATGCGCTTCTTGTCGTACTCTGCCGCCTGATCGGGTAGGAAATACATACCATCGCGTTCAGGAAAGCGTTGGACTAATCCCAGTTGGAATTCCTGGCTGGATATGGGCACCAGATATCCTTTGCGAATATAGTAAGCTACCATCTTATCGAAAAGGATGCGGGGGTCGCGTTCAGATACCGAAACAAGAACTCCATCCTGTTTTTTGATGACAGGCAGATATTTCAAATGGCTGCGAATAAAATCCCAAACGCCTTCTTCGGTGGACACTTCGTTCAGGAATCGTTCTTCAAATCCCCCGTTGGGTTTGTAGGCTGAGATGACCAGATCTTGTTTGACGGCAGTTGGTCCAATCATGGCATGTAGCCCCCCTCTTGTTTTGTCAAGAGCGGCAACAGATGCCACAATGAAACCTGCTTCCGAAAGAGCATTTTGAATGCTATTCCACACAGATGACTTGGTGTTTGAAAACTCAACCGTCATCCATCGTCCTGGTTTTAGTATTCTATATGTTTCCTTGAAACACTCGGTCATCAGCACTCTATATCCATCAATTGTTTTCTTTTGCGTTTTGTTTTCAATCGCTTCTGGTTCCGAATTTGTAAAGATCTTCAGCCAAGCTTCCCTGATAAAGTTTAGCTCGGAGTACATGATGTTTGCTCCAAATGGAGGGTCAAGAAATATATAGTCAGCAGAATTATCAGGCACGTGTATCTGCTGCGCGGCCTGTGTCGATATCAAACTACCCTTCAGTAAATTTAGGGCTTTGGCAATTTTCTTGAATTGAAAACACAATTGATCGATTACATTATTCTCAACACTTACTGGAGGCACATAAAGTGTATTGGCCATGGGGCCAACAAGAGCTCTTCCCCCATGCTGTGGCATGTATCTATTCATAACCGTTAGTTTTGGCAAAGCACTTCCAAGTAAGAACAAAAACTGCGGACTATTGTCCGCTTGTTGTACGAATTGTGAAAGAGCTTGAAGTATTCTATGTGTATAAAACTGGTGAACAAACTTTACACCAGCACCAAATGGATCACCTGTCTTGTCACCCTCTTCAAGTTCAGCAACTGGTATGAATTGTGCGTCAAAATTGAGACCTATAACTTTTTTAATTACTGCAAGATCTTTGGAATCTACTCTTTTCTCATGTCTCTTGGTGCCTATGCTATAGTTGATAATGACAGGTACTTGTCTTGTCTTTTTTAACGCCGTGTTTATTAGACTATCAAATTCAGTGTTCCAAACCCTATCAGGCTTCTGGGCAGCCGAGTTCTTTGATGCGCTCTTTGAAATTAAACTTTGACAGTGAGGACAATAGAACTCTGGGGTAAACTCAACTTTTCTCCCTTTTTTAACAAACGCATGGTCGTAATACACAAATTCTCCTGCGCACTCTGCACAAGAATAAACGTCAGACCACACTACATAGTTAATCTTCCCTGCTGTTTTTCCATCTGAGTGGATGGTTTCCCACATCCACTTCGTTTTTTTCTCGAACTCTTTCAGAATGCGCTTTGCTTCCCGTTCAAAAGCAGGGACATCGACAGGCGTGTTGTAGTTGTAGGCAATGAAGGTCGCTGCCGGAGAAAGATCGTTCAGAACTGCCCGGCGCGGCCCAAGTTTGGAGAAAACAACCCACACGCTCTTTCTATTTTCATCAGCTTCTTGGCGCAAAATCGTTCCATCGGGCTTTACCTGGTAACCGAGGGATTCCACCGTTGCTCGGTCACCACACATTTGCGCCGCAACACCCGTCATCCCCGTCCCACAGAATCCATCGAAAACAACATCCCCCGGTTCTGTATAATGAAGAATGTACCGCATAATCGCCTTGTGCGGTACCTTGGTATGGTAGGAGTGAGCGTTATAGATCGGGTCGTTTTTCCCCTCACTCACATCCGAAGCAAAGGGCTCTTTGCTGTAAGGCACATTTGGGTCATACGGCTTGCCATAATGCGCGATGAAATCCTCGATGAACGGATTCGGGCAGGCCGTGTAGTACGGCGGATCAGAGAGCGCCAAGACATCCTCGTCCTCGCCAATCGGAAAACCCTCGATCTTCCGAAATTCCGGTTCCTTCAGCTTCTCACGCAACTTCTCAAGAAAATACTTCCGCCGCTCCTCATCGTTCTCGAAGCTCATGCCGAGACATTCGACCAGTTTGTTCTTCTCTTCCTGAAGCCGTTCTTCATAGGATTTCTCAAACATATTCATTTGATCATCTGCAAAGAGCTTTTCAGCAGGTCTTGAAGTCTGTTTATGTTTTGCCATATTTCCAGAATATTATCTGTTATATAGGTATTTAAAAGTGTTCAATACCTATTAATTAGGTATTTTACCTATTTCTCCATTTTGCATTGGGTCCGCGGCCTAAGCATTTAAGCTTACCCATATTTTTCTGCTCTCTTAGAATCCTTCGAATCAGGTCGATTCCGACATGAGGACAACTCTCCTGAAGATCGCGTATCGTGAAATCACTCCTGAAATGCCCTATAGCATCCAATACCATTGCCGTTTTTGTTCCCCGCCCTGTTGCAATTAGTCCTACACGTCGTTCAAACTTCTGATATGATCCAAACAACATGACACCTAAAAAATATTCCCACCAAGGTAAAATGGCATGCTGCATCTCATGCCAGCCCTGGGAAGAAGTGTATAGAGAATCATAATAACCTTCTTTCGTTTGCTCGATCATCTGTTCCAAGCTGATATAGCGGCCCAATTCATAACCGGTCTTGTAAAGCAAAAGAAGCGTCAAGAGTCTGGCCATGCGGCCGTTTCCATCGAGAAAAGGATGGATGCAAAGGAAATCGAGAATATAGGTTGGAATGAGAAGAAGCGGTTCGATCTCCCCCGACTGCCAGAGTTCAGCGAATTGTTCGTGAAGCGTCTCCATGGCGTCCGGAGTCTGATGAGCAGGAACCGGGTAAAAACGGACAACCTTTGTGCCATCAGGCTGGATTTCCGTAATCTCATTGTCAGCAGGCTTCCACTTGCCTCCCTCAGCGGGAAGGAATTGATAAAGGTCTCGATGGAACTGCAACACGACACCAGTGGTAAAGGGGATGTCAGCATGGTTAGCATGGATCGTATTAAGAACATCCCGATAACCGGCAATTTCCTGCTCAGAGCGATTTCGAGGGGTCGTCTTCTTGGCAACCAAGTCCTTAATTCGCTCCAGGGGGGCGGTGATTCCTTCCAGCCGATTGGAGGATTCCGTGCTTTGTATAATCGCAGCCTGCCTTAGCGTTTCAAGAATTTGCGGTGATTGTTCCTTATATAGATCCTGCTTGCCCTTATATTCCGCAATTCTGCGGATGGTTTGCAGAAGGTTATGGGTAATCGGCTGCTTTTGAAGGTATTCGGAATTCAGCGATTTCATTTTTTTATTCCAGTATAATCCGTACTTTCCCTGGCTCCTTGCCCTTTGTAAGCTGATCCAGGTAATCATCAAACCGTTGCTTCATCTCCGCAGGCGTAACTGGTGAACCACCGGAGAGCAATGCTGTCCTTAAATCTGCGGTTTTGATCGGAACTTTTTGGAGACCTGAAAGCACTTCGCTCAAAGCATGGATGAAATTTTGGTCAAGTTTGCCTGCCTGCGCCGAGCCTTCGGCAGGCAGGTTAGGCAGGGAACGTTTCTTGATGAAGCCGTTCACCAATTTCTTTGGTTCGGACTTTAGCAGGTTCAGATTGCCCTTTGTGGTTGGGTCTTCCAGGTTGGTCAGGAGTGTCTGGTTCCAGTTTTTCACCATTTTGTCCAGCTCTTCGTCCAGACCATCCAGGACCGAGCCCGCAGGTGCGGCGGGCGGCTCCGAGCCGGGTTTAAAGCTGCAATTTGGGCAAACAGGCGAAGCGTTTAGCTCTTGCTCAGTAAGTGCAAAACAGCTTTTCAAACCAGCGAGACGGTTTTGGAAATCGGTCAGGTGCTGGCGGGGCATCAGTTCAATAGTGGAAAGCTTTTGCAAAACCTTAAGCCGCTCGTCGGCCATAAGCCTGGTCTTACGTTTGTCTTCATTCACACCCAGCCGCGCTTTGATATGCAGCGACAGGTAGGCCTGTACATAGGTTTTCTTGAGATCATTCAGTTTGCGCTGGGTCTGTTGGCGGAATGTTACCGCGCTACGTTTGTCCGGATTGCCGAGTTGAGTGAGCACCTTGTCACGCACCGTATTCATCTTGGCCACCCAAGCGTCCTTTGGGGGTAAGACTGCCTCGGCGGTGGATAGAAACGACGCTGTGGAACTGAGGTCGACCACCAGGTCTTGGAGGGATTCAATCTCGGCCAGGGAATTAAGCCCGTCCCTGTAAGCAATAACCCCCTGCGTGTCATAGCGGAAATTTTTGAGCTTTCCGGGTGAGGTATAGGCTTGGAGCGATTCCAGAAAAGTCTTGGTATCATCGAGCCGGGTGCTGAGTTTCTGGGCTTCCTCCTCTGCCAACAGGTTCCGGCCCCAGAAGAACAAACCGTTTTGTAAGTTCTGTTGCAGGAGTACGAGCTTCTCCACCAGCTCGGCGATTGCCTTTTGTAGCTGCTGCACCGGTTCGTCTTTGCCCTGCTCGACGGCCATTTGAGCCATTCCTGGGGCAAGACCAAGCAGTTCAAAAATGGTTTTGATTGCTCCGATATTTGGCACTTTGGGTTCTTGGATATGTTTGAAGTTGACAAGTTCTGATACGTCCCTGGCGGCAAGTTGCTGAAGATCTGTTGACTCATATTTCTTGCCGGGGATGGAAAACACCATCTCACCGGCATAGACCAGGGCAGCCAGAACCACGATCACCCATTCCGGTTCCAGCCGATACCGGTCCTTGTCCAGATATTCCAGGCCCTTATAGTCCTGGATCAGTTCAGAGCGATTGACCACCTGGCCGCGGCTCTTCTTTTTTAGCAGGGCGATGATATGTTTGGCGTATTTCGATTTATAGGGATCGAGCCGTTCACCGTCGAGCAGCTCCAGGGCATCCAAAACCGCTGTTGCCTGTTTGGTGCGGTTCTGTCCGCCTGCCTGCCGCGCCGCTCCGCTTTGCGGCGCAGGCAGGGCAATGGCGCGCAGGGCATTCTGTGCGGCCTGATTCCGGTTGGTCCCGGTAATGAGCACCGAAAAGAAGGGGTATTCGGGCGCTTGATCCTGGAAATGAGCACCCAGGCAAATACCGGCGATGGTGTTTACCAGGTCACGGAAATTGATGCGCTCATGGGAGCCGATACCGGAAAGTTCGCGGATCGATTTACCCTTGGCCCATTCGGTAAGCGACTTGGTGCGTCCCTGATAGGTAACTTTAAAAGAGGTGGTCATCTGCTTTTGCAGCCATTGTACAAGCTCTCGCAGGAAATTGGAGGCCTTAGATTCGTAATTGGATTTGGCTTGTCCGGATGATGTAGATGCCAAATCAATGGCAGCGGCATAGTTGCTTAGTGTGGTACGAAATTCGTCATCCGTATTTGTAAGCCTTAAAAACAGTTCGTCGGACTTTTTCTCGTCCTTGAAATGGGGTGGTTCAAATGGTTGGATAAAATAGAGGTAAAAATCCCGTGGAGGGACTGCGGTAGAACGTTCGTTTGGCGCACCGAAAAAGAGATACCCTTGACGCGCAGCCTTTCGCTCCAGCCATTCCAGTTCGTGCTGCCAGATTTTATAGCCAGTAATGTAAGTTTGGTCAGTGCACTCCATAACCCGCTTCAAAGCTTCGTAGTAATATCTATCGAGCTGAGATGAATCAAGACTCTCAGCGCGATTGCGGATCTGAGCGTCATAGTCAACGGTCTTGTGGATATCCAGATAGAACTGACCACTTGGGCGCCCCTTGACATCCGTCTCTGAAGACGAGATAAACTGGCCGTTCACGGTTTGGCTGATTACACGCAAGGACGACTCCACTTCTCCGCGTAAATCATCAGATGGCTCACCGCCTAGCTCAGCTACAATAGGATCAAAAAGACACAATGTATCTCGTAAGGCTTCTGCTGTGAGCCCAACGGGCGACTCAATACTTCCAACAGTCAAGCGATGCAAGCTCAGACCATGAATTATTCGCTTGGCAAACTCCTTATTCTTCCCCTTTGGGTAGTTAGATTCGACTAACCCTTCCAACATTGAGCTGCAATCAATTACGTCTCTAATCTCAGGGATGGCCCTGAAAGAGGAGTTGCTTTTCAGGTTTGTCCAATAACTGTCGTAGGCGATGAGACCTGGCTGATCTTCCGGTAACTTCTGGCCAAGCAGCTTCTTCATGGCCAAAGACAAGGTCTTTAGCGCCTCGCGCTTTTCCACAGCGGTGACTCGTTCAAAGATGTCGATGTAGTCCGGGTGCACGGGGAAGAGGCGCACAAACTCGTCCATGCGCTCGTTCATATGGCAGTAAAACTTACC
>JAIWDV010000098.1:0-6444 GCA_048632525.1 Bacteroidales bacterium
GATGCGCCTTCCATTGATTCAGGCCCTCTGGGAATTAAGTGGAAGAAGAAGGCGCAAGCTTGCAGAGTCATTACGAGCAACAAGCCTTTCTGATGAAGCCTTCAGCGAAGCGCTTGAATTGATAAACGAAAGCGGTTCCATCGATTATTGTATCTCTAAGACGAAAGAATACTGTGAACAAGCTGCCAACACGATAGACATGCTTTCAGAGGACTTCGCATCCCTGAAGGCTCACCTATGTGTTGTTGCAAACTGGATTTCTTCCTTTGAGGATAGGACATAGGTAAGGAGAAGCGCATGGGTCAACTGATAATCAACTTCAAGAAAAAAAAACAAAAGACGAAGGATATAGCAAGCCAGCGTCCCTTTGATAGTGCAAAGAAAAGCGATAACACACCACGAACCTCATCAACCAAAACTCCATCACAGAGTGCACATAGAATTCCGGTCTTCCTTCCAATATCCGATGGCAAGATATCTCCAAAGGAAATTATATGCTGTGGCAACTAACGCTAAACGGAGCCGTTGCAGGGGCCGCCTTTGCGCTTATGGCAGTAGGGTTTGCGTTGGTCTACAACGTTGCAAGATTTTTTCATTTTGCTCACGGTGTCATTTTTACAATTGGAGCTTACTCTACATTTTTTATCGTCCAGTGGCTCGGGCTACCTCTTCTATCTTCAATTCTAATTGCCATCGCATTTTCTGCTCTAATTGGTTGCTCTTTGGACGTATTTGTCTTTGCACCCCTTAGGCGAAAGGGAAACTCACCGCTAGTTCTTCTTCTCGCTTCGCTAGGCATCTACATTATTCTCCAGAATCTGATTTCCACCTTTTTTGGAGATGATATCAAGACGATACGGTCGGGAGTAGTCGATGAAGGCATTAGTTTCTTGGGTGCGAGAATCACCTCCACCCAGATATGCATTATCTTTACTAGTCTTGTCGTCCTCGTAGCAGTAATAGTCCTTCTTAGAGCCACAAAAACGGGTAGAGCCATGCGAGCAGTCTCTAACGATCCAGAACTTGCGATGGTGTGTGGCATCGATAGCGACCGAGTGGTTCTGTGGACATTTGCCATTGGCTCTGCGTTAGCAGGGATTGCCGGTATCCTTGTCGCTCTTGACGTGGATATGACCCCTACGATGGGAATGAATGCTCTCATGATGGGTGTGGTGGCAGTGATCATTGGCGGTGTGGGCAGCATGCCAGGTGTGGCCTTGGGGGCTCTGCTGTTGGGCATGGCGCAGCATCTTGGCGTATGGAAAATTAGTTCCCAGTGGCAAGATGCTATTGCCTTTGTTATCCTACTGATATTTTTACTATTCAGACCGCAGGGTTTTCTGGGCAAGAAAATCAAGAAAGCGAACATTTAGAAGTTTATGGAATATTTACTCCACATCCTGATCCTCATCGGCATTTATGTCATCCTCTCCGTATCGCTTAACCTCATTACCGGATATGCAGGTTTGCTATCCATGGCCCATGCCGCTTTCTACGGAGTCGGGGCTTATGTAGCTGCTCTTTTAGCTCTGAAGTTCCACAGCCCATTTCTCGCCAACATAATCTGCGCCATCATCCTTTCGGGTCTCTTAGGTGCAATAGTCGGTATACCCTCTCTGCGCATCCGTGATGACTATTTTGCCATTGCCACCTTTGCCTTCCAGGTCATTACCTTCAGTATCATGAACAACTGGGTTTCGTTTACCAGCGGGCCTATGGGACTGCCAGGTATCCCGCAGCCTGCAATTTTTGGCTGGAAGATAACTACTCATTATGATTTCCTGATAGTTATTTTTGTCCTTTGCGTTGTCACCCTATGGATATCTCATAAGATTGTTTCATCTCCTTTTGGCCGCGTGCTTAAGGCCGTCCGTGAAGATGAAATATTCGCCCAGGCCATGGGGAAAAATGTGGCTTCTTATAAGGTACTGATATTTGTGATTGGCGCCGGCATGGCTGCTGTTGCCGGCGTGATGTATGCCTACTATATAAGCTTTATTGATCCCACTTCGTTTACCATCATGGAGTCCATCTTTATTATTTCCATTGTAATCATCGGAGGGGCAGGCAATATCTGGGGTTCTGTTCTGGGAGCTGCTGTACTGGTTATTCTTCCTGAGGCGCTACGCTTTTTAGGGATGCCGAGTTCCATTGCCGCAAATATGAGACAGATTATCTATGGCGCTCTTTTGGTTATTTTTATGCTCTTCCGGCCCCAGGGCTTTATAGGGGAGTATGGCTTTAAAAAATAAGGCAGGACTGAACCACGAAGGGCACGAAGAATGGGATTTGAGGTGTCTTTCTGTTTTTTGATATCATGGCTTTTTTATGACGAATAACTAGTCGTAAAAATGCAATAAATCGACTAATCTTTAGCCTTAACCTAGATTGATTTCGTGTAAATTGGTGTTCATTCGTGGCCAATCAACTCCAACTCCAACTCCAACTCCAACTCCAACTCCAACTTTTCCTTTGACAATTATAAAATATACTTGTAAACATATCTCAAGGAGGTGGTCATTATGCCGCAGTTAGCCATTTATATTGATGGTAATTTGTCAAAAAAACTGAATAAAGTCATAAAAATCTCAGGGAAATCGCGGTCTAAATGGGTTGCAGATTTGATCAAGGCAAAACTCAAAGATGAATGGCCTGAAGACTTTTTTAAATTAGCCGGCAGTTGGGAGGGAGAAGAAACGCCTGAAGAGATTATGGCTACCATAAGGAGGGGTTTAGAGCAGACTGAAAAAAGAGAGGAATTGTCGTGATTCGACTATTAGACACCAACACTTGCATTTATTTCTTGAACCGGGCATCCGAAAAGGTTGTTCAACAGTTTAAAGAGTTGTCGCCTTCTCAGATAAAGTTGCCTTCTATCACAGTGGCAGAATTATATTATGGCGCTGAAAAAAGTAAATTCAAGGCAAAAAATCAAGCAAAGGTCAAACGGTTTGTATCCACTTTTGAAATTGTTTCGTTTGACGAAAAAGCCTGTACCGCATATGCGAAAATCCGTCATAACCTTGAACGATCAGGAACCCCTATAGGGCCTATGGACCTTCTCATCGCCTCGATCGGCCTTGCCTATAACTTCACCGTGGTTACGAATAATATTAAGGAATTTAAAAGGGTCAAGGGCTTGAAGCTGCAAAATTGGGTTTAACGAGATATGGATCAAGTTTTAAATATCATAAATGTTAATAAAAAATTTGATGGAACTGTTGCCCTTGATGATTTTTCTCTGGAAATTCCGAGAGATTCCATTACCGGCATCATTGGCCCTAACGGGGCCGGAAAAACAACTCTCTTTAATGTGATCACCGGTTTTCTGCCCCTGGATTCGGGGAAAATAATATATAATGGCAAAAATCTGAGCAAAATGCCCTCTTATAAGATTGCAAGGACGGGAATAGTCCGCACCTTTCAGCAGCTTCGCCTCATAACCCGCATGACTGTTCTGGATAATATTTTACTGTCTTTTCAGAACCAGGCCGGAGAACACCTGAAAAATACTTTCATTTTTCCCGGGCAAGTCATGAAGCAAGAGAGAAAAAACCGTGAAAAAGCTAATGAACTTCTGTCTTTCATGGGCATTGAGGAAAAGACGGGCGATCTGGTAGAAGATTTATCCTATGGTCAGCAAAAAATGGTATCTCTGGCATGTTGTCTGGCTTCTGGCGCTGACTTGCTTTTATTAGATGAACCTGTAGCCGGCATAAACCCGGAAATGATCGAAAAAATTCTCAAGATAATAAAGAAACTGCAAGAGGCAGGAAAGACCTTTGTCCTGATCGAACATAATATTGAAGCAGTTATGCAGGTATGCGACAGGGTGATTTTTATGGATGAAGGCAAGAAGATTGCTGAGGGAGACCCCGAATCAGTCAGACATAATCCTGCTGTGATAGAGGCTTATCTGGAGTGATATGCTGAAAGTTGAAAGATTAGAGACAGGTTACGGCAAAAAGCAGGTTCTTTTCGGCATAGACCTTGAGGCAGCCGAAGGAAAAGTTACCGCTATTATTGGTCCCAACGGCTCTGGAAAGTCAACAGCTCTTAAATCCATCTTCGGGCTTATTCCTGTATGGAAGGGAACTGTCAGTTATAAAAACAAGGATATTACAAATCGTTCGACTAAAGCCAATGTAAAAGATGGTATTGCATTTGTACCTCAAGGTAATAGGGTTTTTGACGAGATGACAGTTCTTGAAAATCTGGAGATCGGCGGGTTTCATCTGCCTAAAAAAAGCTTTCAAACTGAACTGAATAAAATTTGGGAGCTTTTTCCTGAACTTGAGCAGCGAAAAAAGCAGAACTCGGGCAAACTGAGCGGTGGAGAAAAACAGATGCTCGCCCTGGGAAGAGCCTTGATCAACAGCCCCAGGCTGCTCCTTATGGATGAGCCGTCTCTTGGTCTTTCACCCAGGTTGGTAACCTTTATGATGAACCACATCCGCAAGATTAACCATGAATTCGGAGTAACCGTCCTTATCGTGGAGCAAAAAGTGCGTGAGGTGCTTGAAGTTTGCCATCATGTTTATTCAATAAAGCTGGGCAAAATCGCCTATTCCGGAAAGCCGGAGCTTATAAAAAACGACAAGGATAAGCTGAGAGAGCTGTTTTTATAAAAGCAATGAGCTGCCTATTCAACGATCTAAACAAAATAAGGAGTAACAGTTCACCGGAGACAAAATATATGACGGAATTTCTTGACGTCATAGGGGTAATATCGCTATGCTTGTCACAATAATTTAAGGATACAACTACGAATAATTACGAATCTTATGAAGAGGCCTTAACAGATGATAGAACAAATTACTGTAAATCCCAATATACTTGGTGGAAAGCCTATTGTCCGGGGGACACGTATCTCAGTAGAATTCATTCTTGATTTATTAGCTTCTGGGGTTTCAGAGAAAGAAATTCTTGAAGACTACCCGCATCTCACGAAAAAAGATATTCAAGCTTGTCTCAGGTATGCTGCTCGTTCCTGTAAGAATGAAATTTACGTGGAGTTAGAACCGGTCGCCGCATGAAACTGCATAGAAGAATTTGAAACCCCAAATACTCCCCCCAAACGCTTTTCAAACCCATTTCCGCCCTGGAATTTTGGGTAGATTCCTTTTCTTTTATGATAATTGATCGTAAAACATCCCTGTCTTTTATGATAAGTTATCTTATAATATGCTTGACTTTTCTGACTTATGAGATATCTTCAAGGTTATGAAACGAGCGATTGACCAGATTCTAAAACAATGGAAAGACAGCCGCGTCAGGCAGCCGCTTCTAATAAGAGGTGCGCGGCAAGTTGGGAAGACTTATTCGGTAACTGAATTTGGCAGGACAGCATTTGAAAATACTGTTTCTGTGAATTTTGAAGAACGGCCGGAATTGAGCCGCTGTTTTTCGGACTTTGATCCTAAAGGAATCATTGATCGATTATCCATTCTGACACGCATGACAATCAGTCCTGGGCATACTTTGTTATTTCTGGATGAAATCCAGGAATGCCCGAAGGCGATTACTTCTTTGCGATATTTCTTTGAGAAAATGCCGGAACTTCATGTTATCGGCGCTGGATCGTTGATTGAGTTTGCGTTGCGCGCTGAGGACTTTCGTATGCCTGTCGGCCGTGTACAAAGCGTATATATGTATCCCATGTCATTTGAAGAATTCCTGATAGCGGTCGGTGAAGAGAGATTATTAGACTATATCCATACTGTTGATCTGCAAACTGGAATGGAGCAGGTTTTTGCAACCAGACTTGAACAGCTATTAAGGCAATACCTGTTTGTCGGCGGAATGCCCAGAGTTGTTAATGCCTTTGAAAATAGGGTTTTGATGGAAGAATTACAGAGACTGCAATCAGGGCTTATTCGGACTTATATAGATGATTTTTCCAAGTATGCATCAACCGCAAAGCATAAATATTTGAAAGAAGTGTATTCCAGCGCGCCACAAATGGCTGGTCGGCGTTACAAGTATTCACATGTAAATCCAGGCATCGAAGCTAAATTCCTGAAGGAGGCGCTTGGGTTGCTGTGCGATGCGCGATGCCTGTCTAAAATATGCCACGCATCCGGTGCGGGAGTACCTTTTTTGGCAACTGCCAATGAACGTAAATTCAAAATAGCATTTCTCGATGTCGGTCTTATGCAAAACGCTCTTGGCGTGCAGGACTCTATTATTTTTGACAACTCTATTATGCAAATCAATGCAGGCGGTGTTGCAGAACAGTATGTTGCTCAAGAGTTGCTTGCCTGTGCGGATCCTTACTCTGACAAAAAATTACATTTTTGGTCAAGGGAAGCCCGAGGGAGCAATGCTGAAGTTGATTTTCTAATAGAAATCGAAGGCATGCCGATACCGGTAGAAGTAAAGGCCGGCGCGAGGGGTTCATTGAAGAGCATGAGGCTTTTCCTTAAAGAATATCCCAAAACACTG
>JAIWDV010000099.1:0-6421 GCA_048632525.1 Bacteroidales bacterium
TGCTACCTCTCAATATCTCAAAACCGTGCAGTTTTCATCAGTTAACCTTGAACCCCTGGCCCAGACCTGGCTTTCCTCTCCCGTTGCGTAGAAACTCCTTGAGTAGAATTCAGTGCGATCGTTTCAAGAATGCATATCAAGTCGCACCAGGGCAGGCGTGAACCATGGAACGTTGAACCTGAGTTATATATTTTTTAGCATTTGTCATTTGACATTCATTTGAAATTTGAGCTTTGATATTTGTCATTCGAGTCCATTTTATCTACATGTTTCGACCCTTTTAGGGTCATAATTCAAGCCCTAATGTGATTTGTTCGTTTTTGTTTCTTGATCTGCCATCTCTTTTTATCTATACTAAATTTTACTTTAAATCACTTGACACCTTACAGTCACGGAGCGAGTTTTGTTTATAACTTTTGAGGGCATAGAGGGGTGCGGCAAGTCCACTCAGGCCAAACGCCTCGTTAATCGTTTAAGGGAGTTGGCGGTTCCATTGGTTTTTACCCTGGAACCCGGTGGGACAAGCGTGGGTCAGAAAATCAGACGTATCCTCTTAGACTCCCGAAATCAGCACCTTTCACCTTTGGCTGAACTTTTACTATACGCCGCTGACAGGGCGCAGCATGTGGAAGAAGTAATTAAGCCGGCGCTGGAGCAGGAAAAGTGGGTTTTGTGTGACCGTTTTTTCGATGCAACAACGGTCTACCAGGGCTATGCGCGTGGGCTCGACATGAAGCTGATAGTTACTCTGAATGAAAAGGCTTCTCCTGGAATCCGGCCTGACATCACCTTCCTTATTGACTGTGCGGTAGAGGTCGGCCTTGAAAGGGCTTTAAAGCGGAATAAGATCCAATTCCAGGAAGGGCAGGATCGGTTTGAAAGGGAGAAAAAGGATTTTCATGAGGCCGTAAGGGAAGGATATCTCACTATGGCCATGGAGGATCGCGAACGATTTGTAGTTGTCGATGGCACATTGAAAGAGGACGAATTGGAGGAGATCATATTTAAGCATGTTGAACCATTTATATCCCGAAAGATGAAATAAAGGTTAGAGATTTTTAATGTCATTTTCACAAATATTGGGCCAGGAAAGAGCCAAGAGTTTTTTAGCCCAGGTAATGGCCAGAGAAAAGATACCCCATGCCTATCTTTTCACCGGGATTCCGGGGATCGGAAAGACAACCACGGCCATGGCCCTCACAATGGCCCTCAACTGCCAGGAACCTGTTAACGGGGATGCATGTGGTCACTGTGTTTCATGTCGCCAGATGAAGAGCGGGAACTTCCCGGATTTCCTGTCCATTAGGCCAGAAGGTAAAAATATTAAGATTAACCAGATACGAGATCTGAACCGAAAACTCGGCTTTGCGCCAGTCTCGGGCAGGTACCGGGTGATTGTTCTTGATCAGGCAGAAACAATGACCACTGAAGCAGCTAACTCTTTGTTAAAAACCCTGGAAGAACCTCCTCCCGGAAATATCCTGGTACTTAAGGCTACAGAGCCCCTGGATCTGTTACCGACCATTGTTTCACGATGTCAGAGAGTTCCCTTCCAACCCCTGCCTGTGGATGATATGACATATTGGCTCGTTAAGCAAAAAGGCGTGGACGCGGAAATGGCTGCTGTCCTGGCGAGGATCTCGGGAGGAAGTTTGGGGCGTGCACTGAAAATGTGCGAGGGTGATTTTTTTGATAAGCGGCAGGAATGGCTTCAAATGCTCATAAGGCTCCCGGGCCTTTCCGGGGAAAAGGCGCTCGAAATGGCACTCGAATGTGCACGGGAGGATAGAAAAACAGGTTCTCAAACATCTGAGACCTGGGAAGCAGGCCTGATGGACATGCTGGAGGTATGGGAAACCTGGTATCGGGACTTGCTGCTTGTAAGGGTGGGTGGGGACAAACATCTGATGATCAATGTGGATTTTTCCCATAAGTTGAAAAATATTGCTGGAAAATTAAAAGTACAAAATTTGATCAATAGCATTTTGGCGGTAGATCAATCTCAAAGGGATCTGCGCCGTATGCGAAATACAAAATTGGTAATGGAGCATGCTGTCCTGAGTCTCAGGCGGCTTGTGGAACACGGCAGGTAAGGGACTGGAAGGTTGAAATGAACAAGATCGTAGGTATCCAATTCAAGAGTAATGACAAGGTATATGATTTTGATTCCGGACACTTTGTTCTTAAAAAAGGGGACAAGGTGATGGTAATAACTGCAGAGGGTCCGGCTATTGGCTGTGTCTGCGCTGAGCCACAAAACAGAACGGAGAATAACTCTAAGCGGCCTCTTAAAAAAATATTTCGTCTGGCAACCAAAGAGGAAATCGAAAAATACGAGAGGATTTCTATCCAGGAGAACGATGTTTTCTGTTTCTGTTTAAAAAAGATAAAGGGTAGATCTCTGCCAATGCGTCTGGTTTCTGTTGAAAAACGATTTGACGGAAGCAGGATTGTTGTCTATTTCACGGCGGACGGGAGGGTGGATTTCCGGCAATTGGTAAAGGACCTTGTGGGGGAATTTCGGACCAGGATAGAAATGAGGCAGATCGGTGTACGCCACCAGGCCAAGATGATAGGGGCACTTGGGGTTTGTGGTCGGCCCATATGCTGTTCGACTTTTTTAAAGGAATTCGCCCCTGTAACCATAAAGATGGCCAAAGAACAGAACATTTCTTTAAACCCCAGTAAGATATCTGGTATGTGCGGCAGGTTGATGTGTTGCCTGACCTATGAGCATCAATACTATGAGAAAATTAAAAAAAATCTCCCTAAAATCGGCAAAAAAGTCCGGACAAAGGACGGAGAAGGAAAAATCGTCCGTCAGAATGTTCTAAAAGAAACCCTTACCATTGCATTGGAATCCGGGGACGAGGTAGAGATATCGGCCCGTGATCTTATGCGGCAGGGTCCCTTCAAAAAAAAATCAAAAAGGAGTAACCATTAAGACCAGTGCCCAGAAAATTCTATGTAACAACGCCAATATATTACGTGAACGCTGAGCCTCACATTGGACATGCCTATACAACGATTGTGGCGGATGTATTTAACCGATTTCATATGCTTTTCGGCTCTAAGACATTTTTCCTTACCGGTACAGATGAGCACGGAGACAAGATTGCTGCCGCCGCCCAAAAAGTCGACCAGACACCAAAGGAATATGTGGACCGGATTAGCCAACTGTTCAGGGACCTCTGGCCCAGGTTGAACATCAGCAATAATTATTTCGTTCGCACCACGGATCCCCAACACAAAGAAACTGTTAAAATGATTCTTAGTCGGGTGAAGGAAAATGGTGATATTTATTTCAGTGATTATGAGGGGCTCTATTGTGTTGGTTGTGAGCGCTTTTACACGGAACGGGAGTTGGTTGACGGGAAGTGCCCGGATCACCTCACGGAGCCCGAAGTGATCAGAGAAGCCAACTATTTTTTTCGTATGAGCAAATATCAGAAATGGCTGATCGACCATATTCACAACCACCCGGATTTTATCAGGCCGGAGCGATACAGGAACGAGGTCCTTTCCTTTCTAAGGGAGCCCCTGGAAGACCTTTGTATTTCTCGACCAAAGTCACGGCTTAACTGGGGAATCACCCTCCCTTTTGACGAAAATTTCGTTACCTATGTATGGTTTGACGCTTTGATCAACTATGTTTCAGCCCTGGGGTATCCGGATGGTGAGCTGTTTAAGGAATTTTGGCCCTGTGTTCAGCACATTACTGCCAAAGATATCCTGAAGCCCCACGGCATTTATTGGCCCTGTATGCTTAAGTCCGCAGGCATCGAGCCGTATCAGCATCTCAATGTCCATGGATATTGGAATGTGAGCCAGGGTAAGATGTCCAAGAGCATCGGGAATGTTGTCAGCCCCCTCGAACTTGAGAATGTGTACGGCCTGGATGCTTTCAGATATTTCTTGATGCGTGACATGGTCTTCGGGCTCGATTCCGAGTTCAGTGAGGATGCCCTGGTTGCGAGGATCAATGCTGATCTGGCAAATGACCTGGGTAATCTGGTTAGCAGAAGCCTGACCATGGTTCACAAATATTTCAAGGGAGAGCTGCCTGAGCCATATTCCCCTGAAAAGGAAGATGAAAAACTTAAAACGCAAGCCCTTGACCTTATTGGCAGATACGAAGAATTAATGGAGGAGCTGGGCTTCCATAAGGCATTGATGGCCATCTGGGAGGTGATTGGTAAGGTAAATAAATACATTGACACCATGGCTCCCTGGGTCCTGGCCAAGACGGATAAAGAACGGCTCTCTACAGTTATTTATTATATCTTTGAAACGCTCAGGATCATTTCTGCTCTCATATGGCCCTTTATGCCAGAGTCTGCCGAAAAGATGCAGGATCAGTTGGGTCTTGCCAGGAAGGGCAAAGATTTGAACCTGAAGGACCTCCGAGCATGGGGTAGAGAAAGGCCCGTGAAGGTCTTGACTAAGGCCCCGGCGCTGTTTCCCCGCGTTGAAACCAAAAAACAGGAAAGACCATCAAAGCATAAGGAAAAATCTATGACCGAGAAAAAATTACCACTCATTTCTTTTGCGGAGTTTCAAAAAATGGATATCAGGATTGGAACCATCAGAAAGGCTGAAGCCATACCCGGATCCAAGAAACTCCTTAAGTTAACGGTGGACCTGGATGAAGAGAGGACCGTTGTGGCCGGCCTGGTGGGCTATTATTCCGAAGAAGAGCTTACGGGGAGGCAGGTAATAATCGTGGCGAATCTTGAACCGGTCAAGCTGATGGGAGTCGAGTCCCATGGCATGGTGCTCGCCGCAGAAGACGGGTCCGGGGTGCATCTTTTAGCTCCGGACGCCGAGACTGTTCCGGGGAGTAAAATCAAATAATGAAGTTCAGCACTTTTAACACCAATTCCATCAGAGCCAGGCTCCCCATGATTGTGGACTGGCTTGACCGGGAACAGCCCGATGTCCTTTGCCTGCAGGAGACCAAGGTTCAGGACAGAGACTTTCCTGCTGGTCCCTTTAATGAAATTGGCTACCATGCCTTATACAGGGGACAGAAGGCTTATAACGGCGTGGCTATCATCAGTAAACTGCCCACAGAAAAACCTCAATTGAATCTTTACAACGGGAATAAAGAAGATGCCCGTTTTATAAGTTCCAGGATCGGAGATATCCCTGTCATTAACGTCTATGTACCTCAGGGATTTGCCGTGGGGACCGAGAAATTCGAATACAAACTCCGATGGTTCAGGGACCTCCTGTTGCATATCAAAGAAACTTATGATCCTGGTAAACCACTCTTGCTTACGGGCGACTTCAACGTGGTGCTTGAGGATTTAGACGTGTATGACCCGGACAAATTCCGGGGAGGTATTTGCTTTCACCCGGATGAACAGGCCATCATGAGGGAGTTTTTTGAGTGGGGTTTTGTGGATATTTTTCGGAAGCATCAGCCGGATGGTGGCCATTATACTTTCTGGGATTATAGGATTCCAAATGGCTTTAAGCGAAATATGGGCTGGCGCATTGACTATATCTTAGCCACTGCACCCCTGGCAGAAAAATCGCACAGGGCCTGGATCGATACTAAACCCAGGACATTGGAAAAACCCTCGGATCACACCTTTCTTTTGGCCGAATTTCAGATCGACCTTTGAACTGCAACAATTCGTAATAGTTGACCGCAGAGTTGAGATATTTTTTTGCTTTCCGGTCACCAGTATTGAGGTGCCCTGTGATCAATCACCTTTAATAAAATTCATCAAATTGAATTTGACGGGCACAGGTTGAAAACCGGGCACCGGTCGTGGTCGGGCTTTCTTGCCTTGCAGACGGCTCTTCCGTGATAGATGAGGATGTCTGAGAAACGACGCCACCTGTCTTTTGGAAGCAGTTCTCCGATATCCTTTTCGATCTTATCAGGGTTCTGGTTTTCCGTGAGCCCCAATCTGAGGGAAAGTCTTTTTACGTGGGTATCTACTACGACCCCGGGGACGTCAAATGCGGCACCCAGGACGCAATTTGCCGTCTTTCGCCCCACGCCTGGCAGTGTAATCAGTTCCTCCATTGTGGATGGAACCTCGCCACCATAATGATCCACCAACCCTTGAGTGCATCCTTTGATAGATTTAGCCTTGTTCCTGAAAAAGCCGGTGGGCCTGATATCGTCTTCCAGCTCGGCAATGGGTGCATTTATAAAGTCCTGGGGATTTTTATACTTTTTAAACAGGGTCTTGGTGACACTGTTGACCTGCTTGTCGGTACACTGGGCCGAAAGGATGGTTGAAATAAGGAGCTGAAAAGGAGTCCTGTATTTGAGGGCTGTTTTCTCCTGAGTATAGAGGGGGTCCAGTATCTCAAAGATATGTTTCACCCGCTCCTTCTTTTTTCCTGAATTTTCCATAGCATATCCTTTGTGTAGAGTGAATAAGTATATGGAAGCATTAGG
>JAIWDV010000100.1:0-6412 GCA_048632525.1 Bacteroidales bacterium
TCATCAATATTGAATATTTAAGGAATTCTTTCCATTACAAAAGAACTATCATAAAAATGACGGAGCGAGCCGACTTCGCCATAGTGGCCTACGGCTACGACGGCTGAAAGCGACATTCACAAATATTCAATTGTCAATAGTCAATAGTCAATTCCGGCTTGTCCGGGTTAGGGATTGATAGTTTACTGTAAAGTTACAAATACGTGCTATAAGCGTCAGGAAGCAGGGCGAAGATGAAGCTAACCTATGGAATAACTGACAAGTTATTTGTGTGGTTTTTTATTATCGTATTGATATTTTTCGGGACTATTTTGGTTTTTTACATTGACCTACAGCAAATCGTGAAAATATCAGCAAACATTGTTAATAAAAACAATGAGATATCTGCGGCCTCAAAAAAGATGATCGAGAACTTGCTCAGCATGGAAGAAAATGAGAAGAAATATCGTTTACTGGGCAAAGATGACTATTTGAATTATTTTGATACTGCACGAAAAGACTTCGAAGGTCAATTAAAAAAAATCGTGCAGATGGAAGCAAGGGGTATGGAAATCTCGGAAAATTGGAAAAATCTTTATGAAAGTTACCTGATCATCTCTCCAAAGTTGAGAAATCTGAAAAAGGCTCAACCTTCCAAAATTCCATGGATTCCTGTGAATGTGATCAACGAATGGATTGAGAAAATTTACATAGCCCGTGCCGAAAACGAGTATGACGTTTATCTTGCAACAACAGAACTGAATCGCCGGGGTCAAACCTCCGCCCGAAATGGCCTGATTGGGATAGGAGTATCAAGCATGGTGGGTTTGCTTGGAATCATCTTTTTGGCTTATACCACACTTCGTCCCCTCAGGGAACTCCTCAAGGGTATCCGGTCAATCTCGCAAGATAGATTTAGCGAGCCCATTCGTATCCGTTCCAAGGACGAATTTAGCGAACTGGCAGGGGCTTTCAATGAAATGTCCGTACGTTTAAAGGAAGAGGAACAAATGCGCTCGGATTTTGTCTCCATGCTAAGCCACGAGATCAGAACCCCCTTGACTTCGATCGGTGAATCAGTGAATATGATTGCGGAAGAGGTCATGGGGCCGGTCAATGACCGGCAAAGGAAATTTCTTGAGATTGCAAGTTCTGAAATAGGACGCATTGGTAATTTGTTGAATCATCTTATGCAGGTTTCGCGCCTGGCATCCAGTGCAATAAAAATACGACCTCTATCTATCGGTACCTCTGCCTTCGTTTCCGAGTGTATCCACGGCATGGCCCCTGCAGCGGAGGCAAAAAAGATCATAATCGAGGCAAAAATCCCCCCCGGGATTCCCAACATGATGGCAGACCCGGAGCACCTAAAACAGGTCTTTATTAATCTCCTGGGTAATGCCGTCAAATTTTCTCCCACTAAAAGCAAGGTTAAAGTGCGCATAGAAGAGGACGAAGCAGGCACAGACCTCATGTTCTCTATCTCAGACAAAGGGCCAGGCATCCAGGAAGAGGAACAATCCCTTATTTTTAACAAATACTATCAGGCCCGGAAAATAAGAGGTCATATGGACGGTGTTGGATTAGGCCTTTATATATCCAAGCACATTGTGGAAGCTCATGGTGGATCATTGTGGGTAGAAAGCAAAATCGGACAGGGCAGCACATTTGGTTTTTCCCTGCCCATAGCTCGGTGAAAACAGGATTTGTTGCATCATGAAAACCAGACGGGTTTATAAAAGATACCTGGCCTTTTTGGCGCGACTGGGAATACTTACCTGCCTGCTTCAGGCCGTGAGTTTTAGCCCGGCAATTAATTCACTCGTGACTGCTGATGAAGAAAAGCCCCCTGATCCTGAATTTATCGCATTAAGGATAGCAAACCAGGCTCTTCAAAATGGAGATTACAAAAAGGCATTGGAGGGATATAATCTTTTAACGCATTCTTCGGATGACAAAATCGCTCGTAAGGCGCGTTACGGCTTGGCCTGTGCGAAATTGAGTTTGGCCGAAAATCCTGAAGACGTGAGAGAGGCTCTCATGCTCTGGGATGCCTGGAGTAAGCATGCCCCTGCTGACCTGGAAGATGAGGACCCTCGCATCCTGGGACCCTTACTGAAATCCAGAATTCTTCCCAAGCCAAACAAGATCCAGACAAGGCCTGCAGTAATATCCGATGAGAAATTAGGGCTCGAAAAGCTCCTCCGGGCCAAAGAAAAGGAAATCCAGCAACTTAATGATCGGCTGAAGGTCATGGAGAATGAAATCCAGACTATGTTGAAGAATCAAGCAGACTATGTTGGTGTCCTGGAAAGACAAATCCAGACTCTAAGAGACAAAATAAAGTCTTTAGAGGCCATCGACCAGAAGATCAAAGAAAAAAAGAAAGAGGTGTCTTCCCCTTGAATAGTCCTGAAGAGGTAAAAATCTCAGGTTCCCAGCAGTCCATCCTTGTGGTAGATGATGACCGGCACGTCCTTGAGGTGCTGGAGGCAAGGCTGTCATCCGGAGGCTTTCAAGTCCTAAAGGCCGCTGGAGCTCCTGAAGCACTCAAGATCATCAAAACACAAAATGTGGATTTATTGATATCCGATATGAAGATGCCTGGTATGGGAGGGATGGGGCTATTGACAGAGGTGCGATCACTCAGGCCCGGACTTCCTCTGATCTTTCTCACTGCTTATGGGACCATCCCCGATGCCGTACGTGCAGTTAAGGCGGGAGCTGTAGACTACCTGGCCAAACCTTTCGACGGTCGTGAACTGCTCAAAAAAATCCGTAAAATCCTTGAAGGCGTTTCTTTACACCTCACCAGCGATAAAGAGTTTGATCGAATCCAGGACTTAGACAAGGTTAAAAGCCCTGTCATGAGAGAACTTTACGATCTTATTGAAAGGGTTGCCGCAAGTGATGTCAATGTGCTGATCCTCGGTGAAAGCGGTGTGGGAAAGGAACACGCCGCCAGCCTGATTCATCAAATGGGGCCTCGTCAATATCAGCCTCTCGTTGTTGTGGATTGCAGCGCCACACCTGAAGGCCTTTTGGAAAGCGAGCTCTTCGGACACGTTAAGGGTTCCTTCACACACGCAATTCGAGACAAAAAGGGGCTGATCGAAACAGCAGATGGTGGGACACTTTTTTTGGATGAAATCGGCAATGTGTCCCTTGAGATGCAAACCCGCCTTCTCCGATTCCTGGAAAACCGGAAGATAAGGAGGATAGGCGCGGTCCGGGAAACAGCAATCGATTGTCGTATAATTGCGGCCACAAATACGGACTTACTCAAGGATATAAAAGCAGGTCGTTTCCGGGAGGATCTCTATTACAGGCTACGCGTTTTCACTTTAAAAATCCCTCTGCTTAGGGAGAGAAAAGAGGATATTCCGTTTTTATCACAGAATTTTGTGGAAGCCTTTTGTAAAAGCCATAAAGTTCCAATGGTCAAGATTCCACCAGAGACAGTCAAATGGCTCTGTGATTATCCATGGCCAGGCAACGTCCGGGAACTCAAGAATGCCTTGGAAGTCGCAGTAGTCTTATGTAAAGACGACGTATTGCGCCCGAGTGATCTCCGTATTACCGGACTTCCGGATCTTCCCAGTACTGCTTTGTCTGAAAGCGAATCTTTTTCTTTGCAGGAAAGCGAGCGAAACACGATCATTCGTGCTTTGAAACAGGCGGGTGGGGTACAGAAGAGCGCAGCCAAATTGTTGGGAATAAGCCGCAGGGCCATCCATTACAAGATCAAGAAATTTGACATCGATTCATCCGCTCTTCGGCACAATGGTGATAGATCACATTGAGAATCAAGTCTTCTCCGGCGGTTCCAACTTTTACCGATCATGGAGCATTCAGGGTGAAAAAAGACAGTGATATAAGTGAAAGCACTCTTACGGCCTGCGATATGCTGTCAAGTGAACGTTACCGGGCCTTTGTGGAGAACATTGAAGACGGGGTATATGAATTAGATATTCACGGGAACTTCCTGTATTTCAATGACTCTCTGTGCAGGATTTTTGGATACCCGCGAGAGGCAATCCAGTTTCAAAATTTTGCCAACTTTATGGATGAAGAACATGCTAGGCAGGGATTTGACGCTTTTACAAAATTGTATCAGACTGGCCAAGGCATTTCAGATCTTATTTGGAAAATTACAAAGAAAGACGGCAAAATCAGCATAATTGAACTTTCCGCAAATCTTATTACCAACAAAGCAGGAGAAAAAATTGGGTTTCGCGGCATTGCCCGGGATATCACAGACAAATTTAATGCCCGAGAAGCCCTGAAAAAATCAGAAAGGCGCTTTAGAACCCTCCTTGATTTTGTTCCATATCCTTTAGTGGTATTTACCTTAGACGGACATGTTTCCTACCTGAATCCTGCATTCACTGAAAACTTCGGTTGGACCCTTGCTGAACTGGAGGGGAAAACAATCCCTTATGTCCCGCCCGATCTAAAGCAGGAAACCAGTGAAAACATAAAAAAGTTATTTAAAGAAAGGATTATCCGGCGTCAAGAAACTCGCCGCTTGACAAAGGATGGGCGGGCCCTGGATGTGAGCTTCAGGGCCACTGTGTATTCTGAAACCGAAGACGCACCTTCCGGTGAACTGGTGATTCTACGGGATATTACCCATGAAAAACGAATTGCGCGGAACAATGAAGCCCTTCTTCGGATAAGTATGGCCCTCCCAAAATATCCTGATTTACAGGAACTCCTGGATTTCATTAGCGACGAGGTAAAACGTCTTATCGGGATCGAAGGGGCCCTGGTTATACTCTTAGATGAGGAGAAGAATGAACTTTTCTTTAAGTCCGCAGCCCATGATGATTCAGCCACAGAAAGAAGGATGAAAGAGGTCCGTTTCCCGGCCAACAAAGGCGTTGCCGGGAAGGTGATCCGGACAGGAAAACCCTGTATCGTTGCGGATACGTCCAAAGATGAAAATTTTTATTCCGGGGTGGATGCGCAGGTAGGGTTTAGGACCCGGAACATGTTAGATGTGCCCTTAAAAAGCAAGGACAAAATCATCGGCGTTCTGTGCGCCATAAACAAAAAGAGTGGTACGTTTGACAGGATGGATGTTGAGCTATTGAACATGTTTGCAGGTACCGTGGGCCTCTCCATTGAAAACGCCAGGTTCTCGGAAAATCTAAGAGAAGCTTATAACGAGGTCACAAGCCTCAATCGGGCAAAAGACAGGGTCATAAACCATCTTTCCCACGAACTGAGGACCCCCCTGTCTATTCTTGGCGCCTCTCTGAGTATTCTGACGAAAAGGCTTTCCTCCTTACCACGGGAGACATGGGGGCCTACCATAGAGAGGGCACAGCGAAACCTGAACCGCATATTAGAAATGCAGTACGAAGTTGAGGATATCATGCGGGACAGGCACTTTGAAACCCGCCATCTTGTTTCATGGCTGTTGGATGAATGCGCTGATGAATTGGAGTCCCTTTTTGCCGAAGAGGTAGGGGAAGGCCGGGTGGTTGAGAAAGTAAGAAGTCGTATTGATGAAATATTCGGCGAAACCGAAAGTCCATCTCAGGATATTTTCCTTGATCAATTTGTCCACAAGACCCTTGAACAAATCAAACCACTTTTTTCACATCGCCAGGTGGACATCATAACTCGGTTTGAACAAACTCCAGCCATCAAAATGCCGATTGACCCGCTGCAAAAGGTGGTTGTCGGCCTGATCAAAAACGCCATAGAAAACACTCCAGATGAAGGTAAAATCGAGATTTCTGTGCGAAAAAGGGGCAGAGGAGTGGAACTAATGGTCCATGATTATGGTGTCGGCATCACTGTCGATAATCAGAACCGTATTTTTGAGGGCTTCTTTACAACTCAGGAGACCATGGATTATTCCTCCAAGCAACCTTATGATTTCAACGCCGGGGGAAAAGGGGCTGATCTGCTGCGTATGAAAATTTTCTCTGAACGCCATAACTTCAAAATCGACATGACTTCTTCAAGATGCCCCCATATACCTCTTGACAGGGACATATGCCCAGGGAAAATAAGCAAGTGTGCCTTTTGTAAAAAGAATGAAGACTGTCATCGATCCGGGGGCACTACATTTTCCGTTTACTTCCCGGTATCTTCTGAAGAAGGCAGGGTTACGGAGGAGAAAAGCTAAATATTTTTCATCTGGTTGACAAAAAACAGAGATTTCAATATGTTTATATGGTAAGATCATCTTTGGTTTATGAAAAGGATCCGTCTATACCCTAACGTTGCATAAAATTTGAGTTCAAAACGGTATAGATTGATTCAGTAAAGGACTGGAAGACAGATGAACCTCGTTGCATTTGAAAAGAGAATCTTGGATAAAGAACTTTTAGTCTCCAGAAAATCAATTGAAAAGCGGGTAAAGGAACTCGCCAACCAGATATCATTAGACTATGAGGGGAGGGACCCTGTCCTGATT
>JAIWDV010000101.1:0-6412 GCA_048632525.1 Bacteroidales bacterium
TCAATGGGGGTAACTTTTCCTCGGTCGATAACTAGTGTCCGACCGAAAACTGTTATTTTCCCTCCCGCTAATAGCGGGACGTCAGACTCAAATTATAACCCTCGAAATACTCAATGTATGGATGCCTGTCCCGCTGTATTTAAGCGGGGTGGTTATAATTTTCGCCTTCCTTGATCTTGGAAAAAATCCCTAGTTTTCGTTCAGACACTAAATACAATTCCATAAACACGGAATATTCTTTAGACATGCCTACCAAATATATCATTGTTACCGGCGGCGTCCTATCCGGCCTTGGCAAGGGGATTGCTGCCGCCTCCATTGGACACCTGCTCTCCTCAAAACTCAAGTTCGTTCCCATCAAATGTGATGGCTACCTCAACGTTGATCCGGGCACCATGAACCCCTTTGAGCATGGAGAGGTTTTTGTGCTGGATGACGGAGGCGAGGTGGACATGGATTTTGGACACTATGAGCGTTTCCTTGGGGTGACCTGTAAGTCCAAGTGGAATCTGACCATGGGTAAAGTGTTTAACATGGTCAGGAAAAAGGAGAGAAGGGGGGATTATCTCGGAAAAACCGTTCAGTATATACCTCACGTGACAGATATCATAAAAAACCACATATTTGAAATTGCCCGGGAAGAAAAGCCGGATATCGTAATTGTGGAAATTGGAGGCACAGTTGGTGACATCGAGAATGAGCTCTTTTTAGAGTCCATGCGACAGATGAAAGAGGATGTGGGCAGGGATAATATCATTTATGTCCACCTGACCTATGTGCCTATTCCCTATGGTGTGAGTGAGCAGAAATCAAAGCCTACCCAGCAGAGTGTAAACCTCCTCAAGCAACGAGGGATTTTTCCGGATATTATTATAGGGAGATGCTCTGAATTCCTGACAAAAGAGATCAAGGCAAAAATATCCAGTTTCTGTGATGTCCCATCCAATGCTGTAATTACCGGACTGGATGTGGATGACATATACGAAATCCCGGTAATTTTTGAGCAGGAAGGTCTTCCGGAGATCATTCACAAGAAGCTCAATATTTACAGCCCGCCTGATTTGAGGAAGTGGAAAAAGCTCATCCACAATATCAGAAATCCGAAAAAAGAAATCACGGTCGCAATGTGCGGGAAGTACACAAAGCTCGAGGACTCTTATGCCTCCATCATAGAGTCTTTCAATCATTGCTCGGCACACCTGGGTTGCAAGATCAATCTTAAGTGGGTGGAAACCACGGAACTAAAAGATGCTTCTTTCCTGGACAATGTAGATGGTGTGGTCGTGCCAGGTGGTTTTGGGTCCCGGGGCACAGAGGGTAAGATAGAAATAATCCGACTGGCCAGGGAGCGAAATATCCCGTTTTTGGGCCTTTGCCTGGGCCTCCAGTTGGCAGTTATTGAATTCGCAAGGGATGTCTGCAACTTAAAAAACGCAAATTCAACGGAGATGGACCCTGGCACACCGCATCCGGTTATCGATATTCTACCCGAGCAAAGGGAGATCAGCGAGAAAGGCGGAACCATGAGACTCGGGGCATATTCGGCTGTGCTGAAAGAAGGCTCATTGGTTCAATCCCTTTATGGCGCTAAAGAGGCGTCGGAGAGACACCGCCACCGATATGAGGTAAATCCCGAATACCATTCCATTATTGAGGAGAACGGGATGGTTTTCTCCGGGACTTCCCATGACAGGAGGCTGGTTGAGTTTATAGAATTGCCCAATCTAAAATTCTTTGTTGGCACCCAGGCCCATCCTGAACTCAAATCAAGGATGGAAAAACCCGCCCCACTCTTCTATGGCTTTGTTAAAGCCTGCTTAGGGCTTGCGCAAAAATAACTTCACAGAATTGGCGCCTCAGATATCACTCAATTGAGTTTGGCTAAATAGGGGTATTAGAGTACCACCGTCCCTGGGCTTCCATCGACTAATTTTTCCGCCACAGGAATCATTAATTTTTGTGACCATCTCAAATCATTAAAATCCACTTCCGGGTTATATTTCTTAACGAGCCAGAACGGCATCTTGAATATTTCATTACAGAGGGTCCAGATATTGTCTCCATTTTTGACCCGGTATACCTGTACGGCCGCTACTTTGTAAGCGCCGAAAAAATCCTCTTGAATTTTTTGATGGTACTCGAACCGTACTTCTTCAAATTGCTCTTTCGCGACCCTATCCAAAGGAATTTTTACTTCCTGATGTAATCGCAATACACTCCTGTAGCTAAGGCCGTTCAACCGCCGGATCTCCTGTGTCGGAATTCCCAGCCATTCCGCATAATGCCCCAGCGTTTCCCCGATTTCCACACGAATAATTCCAATCGGTTTGTCAGACCGTGCAGTGACCTGCTCAATATGGAGGTTACCCGCCGTCACAGCCGGATTAGTCGATAGTTTAGGGGCAGTGATCATGGCCTCGTATGCAGATGGTGTATGCTGTTTCGCCATGGTTGCAGTCTGCGATGTCTTAGATATTTCTCCAGAAGAAAGAAGTGGGGCGGCCTCGGGCGTTTTTTCTTTGCCCCTGGTATAAGCCACCAGATCAGGGCTTTCGTCCGGCACTGGTAATCGCAGATTCCGGTTGATATAGATGGTGCCCCTGGAATTAAGATTGTTGGCCAGGATCAAATCGGACGTTTTAAGCCCATGTATCCTGGCAATTTTTGCGACCGTGTCGCCCTTTTTTACCCGGTGAAAGCGGCTGGGTTTCTGGCGAGATTTATAAATATTATTCGCTAAATCGACAGACGAATCCGGCAAATCATGCGCCGCATAAACCGGTAAACGCAGCGCATATCCCTTGGGCACATATTTCTGGCCTTCAAAGACCGGCGGCCTCAAGGCGGGGTTGAGCCTGCGCATGGTTGTAATGTCCACTTCAAAATAACTGGAAAGATCTTTGATGGAAGCATAGCCTTCCACTACCACTTTCCGGGTCTCAGCCGGTCTGTTAAGTTCAAGCACGCCGAAGTATCGCTCATAATTTATTGCCACCTCCCGGGCGGCCAAAAATTCAGAATAAAAATTCCTGGACGCGAACTTGAAGACCCTGCCTCTATAGCCTTTAAAAATCGCTTCGTAGCTGCCTTTGATCCTCTTTGCCCTCAACATGCCTGTAATGCCGTGATTATATGCTGTAATTGCCATTGGCCAATTTTTTATCTTTTTATAATTCTGCTTCAGTAATTGTGCCGCGGCCTTGGAAGACCGAATAGGGTCCCGTCGTTCGTCAAGCACATAACCAACGGTCATTAATCGCTTGCCAGTAGAGCGAGTGAATTGCCAGATGCCTGCGGCCCCGAATTTACTGTAGGCCCTTGGGTTAAAGGATGATTCAACATGAGGCAGAAAGGCCAGGTCCTCGGGCAGACCATGGGAATGAAAAATTTCTTTAATCTCGTCAAGATAGGCTCCGGATCGAATTAGCCCTTCTCGAAAGCGGTCTTTCTGGCCAATCTGGCAGCGGATTCTGTATATCGCCTTTCGGAAGGTGGCAGGATTCGCATCCGGACCGAACAGTGCTGCTATACGCTTTGCTTCCGGTTCGGATGCTGAGCTGCTTTTCGCCAGGTTTTCCAATATTTTTTTGTATTTTTTTTTGGCATTCTTAATCCGTTTTCTATTTTCTTTTCTTGCCCCATGCCTTTCGGGTGCCAATAGTTCGATCACGTCATACACTATATGCAAATCAATGCTGTCATGGAGAATGCCTTGTGTTGTTGGATACTTAGAATAGATATCAGTCCAGAAATCAACGTTCCGTTCAATGCTGGGATAAATTGGAAAGGGATCCGGGGCAGCACAAATTTCGGCACAGAGAAACAAATTGCCGAAAAACAAGAGGTAAATTATGCCGTATATTGAATATTTCTTTTTCATAATCGAAGTTTTCCTTGAACCTTCTTATTTTACCAACATCTGGTGATCGTTTAAATACAGTACAATAATATGAAAATGAGCAAGATCTATACCGACCTGCTCAAATATAATTTATCATTAAAATACAATGTATTAGGTTAATCTTGAGTTGCCATTGCATCAGAAAGTTTGACAAAAAACGTCAAAATTAGAGAAAAAATGTCATTTTCTGAATCACAACCTGGAATAATCAAAGCTGAAGTGGATTTGTGAGGAAAGCTGAGAGGAGATAGCCAAGGATTCTGCCGAGATTATCACCATGAAATCGCGTCACGCCTGGATTTCCAGCAAGCCTCTTTGTAAGTGGAATGTGCACGAACGCTGCAATCTGGGTGTACGCCACAGGTGGGGTATTGAGACAGGCATCTTAGTGGAAAAACGCCATGGTTACCCTTTTTCTATTCGAGGATGGTAAAGCTTATCGCGTCCGGTGAGTCAGACGCCACCTTATGGCCGAGGCCAATAATTCCATTCCCTGACAGCACGAAATCATCTCGTATCAAGGCCATGCTTCTTTTTCCATTGACATGGATAAATGTGCCATTCATGCTCAGGTCAGTTAACACAAATTCATTTCCACGATTCACGATGACAGCGTGCGTACGGGAAACATGTTTGTTCTCAACAATTAAGTCATTCTGGTCGGTCCGCCCCATTGTAACAACGGGGCGACCATTATTCATTTCAATTACCTGATCGTAAAATCTAAGCTCCAGCCGGGCTTGAAAAGCCTCAGGCATAGCAATTTCAATTATTTCATTACACACGTGGCAACGGATATAACCAGGTGCTTTTTCTGTTTTGCCGGGCTCTATATTATTTTTTGCGCCACATTCTTCACAAAAAACAATCACTGTCAAATCCCCCTATTATAGCTCTTAAGATAGTGTTTTTGGGGTTTACCGCTTCATCGCCATAAAGAGAAGTCTGAGCCTCATTGGGCCGAGATACTGGATACTGGTTTCTGGATACTGGATATCTATAGGGAATCACGCCTTTTTTAGCCAGCATCACTTGATGTATAGCGACTCACGGGAAGTACGGGTGAAAAATGACGGCCCCAAAATAGTTTTCTTAAACAGTATAGTATTTTGTATCATAAATTTTCATATGAGACAATTTCAAAACGTCCCCTTTTACCTCCCGCCCCTTGGCGGGACGTCATGCTCAAGGCACAAGGCGCAAAGGAAAGGAACATGTATTCAATCTGTCCTCAAAACAGCTTTTTCTGAATCAGATCCTCTTTCTCCTCTACTTGAAATCCGAAATGGGCGTAGGCGCGTTTAGTAGCAACCCTCCCTTGAGGTGTCCGTTTTATGTAGCCCTTTTGAATCAGAAAGGGCTCATACACGTCCTCCAGGGTATCCTTTTCTTCACTTACGGCCGCGGAAAGACTGCCTAAACCAATAGGCCCGCCATCGAACTTCTCGATGATCGTCCGCACAATATACTGGTCCATTTTATCTAACCCCTTCTCATCCACCTCCAACATGACCAGTGCTTTGCTTGCCACCTCCCGGGTGATGACACCATCTGCTTCTACTTCTGCAAAGTCCCTGACTCTTCTCAAAAGCCTGTTGGCAATTCTTGGCGTGCCTCTTGCCCTTCTGGCTATTTCAAGGGCACCACCCTCTTTAAGCGGAATTTCAAGCAGTCTGGCTGATCGGGTAACTATTATTTGGAGCTCCTCCGGCTTGTAAAAGTCCACGCGCAGAATAACACCGAAACGATCTCTCAAGGGTGGCGTCAAAAGCCCGGTCCTGGTGGTGGCACCAGCCAGGGTAAAGGGAGGGAGCGGGATTTTCATGGTCCGGGCTGAAGGGCCCTGTCCGATAATGATATCAAGTTCGTAGTCTTCCATTGCCGGGTAAAGGATTTCTTCAACCACATGATTCAGCCTGTGGATCTCGTCTATGAAAAGCACGTCCTTGGGTTTGAGGCTGGTCAGTATGGCAGCGAGATCTCCAGCCTTTTCAATGACCGGACCTGATGTGCTTTTGATACTTACCTGTAATTCATTTGCGATGATGTGGGCTAAAGAGGTCTTTCCCAGACCAGGGCTCCCATGAAAAAGTACGTGATCCAAGGCCTCCGAACGGCCCTTTGCCGCCTCAATAAAAACCCGGAGATTTCTTTTCATCTCTTCCTGTCCCACATATTCGTCAAGCGTGTGGGGCCTGAGACTTATCTCAGCCGGGATTTCATCTGCCTGGGGCTCTGGATCTGTGATTCTTTCTTGCATGGCTTAATTTTTTAGTTTTTTTAGGCAGTATGCTCCCGCTTACAGCGGGAACAAGGTTGATGGTCTTGTAAAAAGTCCAAATCTATATTTTTGACGCCCATAACTATTTGATATTCCAATATGTAAATTCAGACCTCGTTATTTGATCTACGAACTAGGTCCGATTTTTGGACACCATCCTCATCATAATGGCTATATGGAGCCAAATTGAGGAATTGTGAATTTAGGGATTGAGGGATTAAGATAAGGAA
>JAIWDV010000102.1:0-6385 GCA_048632525.1 Bacteroidales bacterium
GTTCAACAAGCTGTGGAAGAATTTGTCTTGCGTCATTTAAAAAGAGACCCCACGGCCCTGCATTAGCAAGGCCTAAAGGTCATAATTAGAATTGCTCGCAATTTTAGACACTTGAAAATGAGCCCTAAATCACATATTATTATTAAAAGCGGTTTACCAAAAGGATCTCTAAAAGATGATACCTCAAAAGATGGAACGTGTTCAAACAGGCCTTGATCGTATCAGGGTAGGTCTCTGGAAACAGCTAAAAGGGTATAAACTGGGCCTGCTCTCCAATCAGGCTTCCTTAGACAGCATGTTCAACGGGGCCAAAGAAGTCATCTCTCGTCTGCTTCCCGGGCAGTTGAAGGCCCTTTTCGGACCCCAGCATGGCTATGGTGGTGAAGACCAGGATAATATGGTCGAAACCGACCATGCCTACGACAATGCCTCGAAAATACCGGTATTTAGCCTTTACGCCGAGAAAAGGGAACCTCTCCCTCATATGCTTGAGATGGTGGACATTTTGATCATCGACCTTCAGGATGTGGGAACCCGGGTCTACACCTTTGCCTCCACCATGCTCAACTGCCTTAAGGCGGCGGCAAAGGCCGGTAAAAAAGTAATTGTCCTGGACCGCCCCAATCCACTGGGAGGCGAAGTCCTGGAGGGAAACCTCCTGCGCCCGGAACTCTATTCTTTTGTGGGGCCATACAGTCTTCCCATGCGTCACGGCCTGACAATGGGGGAAATGGCCCGGATCTTTAACGAGATATTCAGACTGGGCTGCGACCTGGAGATCATAGCCATGCATGGGTGGCGTCGGGAGATGTTATGGGATGAAACCGGGTTAAATTGGATTATGCCATCTCCTAACATGCCACTTCCGGAAACGGCTTACGTGTACCCGGGGCAGGTGATCTGGGAGGGAACAAACCTCTCTGAGGGGAGGGGTACGTGCCGGCCATTTGAGATATTCGGAGCTCCATACTTGGACCCGGAATCCGTAAAAGAGGCCCTTGAACCGGATGCGACAAGGGGCTGTTTTCTTCAGGAATACTCGTTTCGCCCCACTTTCCAAAAATGGAAAGGAGAACTCTGCAGGGGATTCATGCTGCATGTGATGGATCCCCATACTTACCGGCCCTATTTTACTTCAATCGCCATGCTGAAAGCGATAATGGAAATCCATAGAAAGGACTTTAAATGGAAAAAACCGCCCTATGAGTATGAACAGGAAAAAGAGCCCATAGACCTGATCCTGGGCGATACATCATTGCGCCAGGGCCTGGAATCGGGAGTCCCCCTTGCCCGCATCACACAAAGCTGGGTCGCGGATCTCGAATCATTTTCACAGTGGAGAAGGCCATACCTGCTTTACTCATAAGATTATTTCTTTTGCCCTCCGCCAATCCATTTATCAATGGCTTCTTTGTCGAATCGCCATACCCTTCCAATACGGATCGCAGGAATCTTGCCTTCTCCAGCGTATTTGCAGATAGTGATTTCATGCAACTTCAGATATTTTGCTACTTCTTTGGTTGTCATAATTTCTGGCATGATATACTCCTCTATTTTAGATTTTTACAATAAATTGCTCGACATGGTGACAAACATGAGATAACAGCTAACTCTTAATATTAATGCCTCAAAGTTTCAAAGTCAATAAGGAAACGGCTAATAATCAATAAAAACACCTTAACTTTTCATATTTTATTTGTAATGCATCTTTTCAAGTTCAATTCTGAACAATTAAGGTTTAAGAGCCTATTATGAGAGTTAAGAAGTTCTTCCTTCTTATTATCCTGTCAACTTTCTGCCTTTCTTTAACGCCTGCCGCCTACCGTTCGGTTCGCTTTGTTTACGATGGAGATACAATCCTTCTTGATGGGGGTGACAGCGTGCGATACATAGGGATCGACACTCCCGAAATCGATCATAAAGGCGGGAAAAGCGAGTTTATGGCCCAGGCTGCGAGGGATTTTAACATAAAATTGGTAAAAGGCGCTCGGGTGAAGATAGAGTATGATCAAGAAAGAAAAGATCGATACGGCAGGCGCCTTGCTTATGTATTTTTAGAAAATGGAGACATGGTTAACGCAATTTTAGTGAGAAAAGGCCTGGCCAATGTCATGCTCAAATCCCCAAATGTCAAATACAAAGCCCTGTTGCTGGATTGCCAGCGGGAAGCAATGAAAGAAAGTCTCGGGATCTGGAGTAGATCCCCCGGGAGAGAGGAAAAATACTATTTAGGAAATAAAAATTCTTATCGATTCCACAGGCCAGACTGCCCTTTTGGAAGGAAAATGTCTAAAAAGAATGTTGTCCGGTTTCAATCCCGTTATGAAGCCTTTTGGGCAGGTTACAGCCCGTGCAAACGATGCCGGCCCTGAAACCAGGCCTCACGACTCCTCAAAGAGGGATTTTTTGATCACGGCCTTGTCATACGCACCGATAATATCCCTGCGGCTCAAAACCCCTAATAATTTTAAGGGATTATCTGGAGACACCACGGGCAAAATAGAAAAATCCTTCAAGGTGATCGTTTCAAGGGCGCTGTAGAGGTTGCTATCCAGGGCCACGGTAACCACCTCTTTTGTGGCAAGATCCTTTACCACCACAAGGTCTTTCAGGTTCTCATCAAAGACCGCACCATGATAATCAAGAAATGAGAGCATGCCTGTCAGATTGCTCTCATCATCTACAACAGGAAAGCTGTTGTATTTGCTCTTGGATATCTTCTCCGCGAATTTTCCAACGCTTAGATTTTCGGGTATGGTCTCGACTGCCGGATTCATCACGTCTTTTACGCTTATTGCCTTTAAGACATTCACCTCTTTTCCGGCCCTGATGTTTATTCCCCTCCGTGCCAGTTTCAATGTATAAATGGATTCCTTAAAAAGCCGGCCACTTGCCAGGGAGCCTATAATGCACGCAATCATGAGTGGAAGTATTATCTTGTAGTCACCGGTCAATTCAAAGAGAATCAATATGGCACTCAAAGGCCCATGAGTTGTTGCGCTCACCACTGCTCCCATGCCCACGATGCTGTATGCTCCGGGAGAGGCTGTCATACCGGGAAAAATAGCATGAACCCCGGTCCCAAAGAATCCTCCCGCCATGGCTCCCATGAAAAGCGAAGGTGCAAAAATGCCACCTGAACCTCCTGAACCAATAGTAATGGATGTGGCCAGTATCTTACACAGAACCAAAAGAAACATCAGCCACCAGGAAAGTTCTTGTATAAGGGCCAGATCAATGGCCTCATATCCAACACCCAACAGGTGGGGAAAGACAAGCGCCATAACACCCAGGATCAATCCCCCCAGAGCAGCCTTGAGGTATTCGGGGAATTTTAGATCATCAAACATGTCCTCCAGGCGATAAAGTACTTTTGTGAATGTGACCCCAACCAGGGCACAAAAAAGGCCAAGGATAACATACAGGGGGAGTTCCCACACGCTTATCAGTTCGTAGGCAGGAACAATAAATGCCGGAGCATCCCCGAGGAAATAGCGGGAAACAGCAGTAGCCGCAACTGAAGAGATGACAATGGGGCTGAATGTGGCCAGGCCAAAGTCTCCCAGGACGATCTCAAGGGCAAACATTAAACCGGCTATGGGGGCATTGAAGGTGGCGGCAATACCAGCGGCTGCGCCGCAACCTACCAGTGTTCTAATCCGATCAGCCGAGACCTTAAGCTCCTGGCCTATGGTCGACCCGATGGCAGAGCCTATTTGAACGATCGGCCCTTCCCTTCCAACCGACCCCCCGGTGCCGATGCATATTGCTGATGCCAGAGACTTAATAAAGACAACCCGCTTTCTTATGATACCGCTTTTAAGGGCAACTGCTTCCATGACTTCCGGTACCCCATGCCCCTTGGCCTCCCTGGCAAAAAAATAGACAAGAGGCCCCACCAAAAGGCCTCCCGCGGCAGGTATCCCTATCCTGAAATACCATGGGATCGACTGAACCGCATCAATCAAATTGCCTACAGATCCATAAGAAATTGATTGAAAAAATTCTATGAGATAGCGAAAACCAATGGCTCCAAAACCACCGGCAAGTCCAACAATAACAGCCAGTATGGTCATTGTTGTATGTTCGCTGGATTTGAGTAGCGCGGGAATTGAAAATTTTTTGGAAGATTTGTGGTTCACTTATTTAGGGTGGGATATCTCAGATCGTTACCAGACGAATAACCGGCCATGAACCCCCTGGCATCCGCATTCAGTTTAGTGTTTTGAGTTTAGCGCTGGCAATCTTGGCTTCGCTTGAGTCTGGATATTTTTTTATGATTTTTTTCAGGAGAAGTCTTGAGCTGACTTTATCCTTTATCTCGTAAAAGGCAAAGGCCTGTCGAAGCATGGCATTGGGCACTTTATTCCCCTTGGGATATTTTTTTATCACTTCCTGGTACGCCAAAATAGCCTGCTCATACTGTTTCAAGCCCATATAGCATTCCCCAACCCAGAATTGAGCATTATCGGCAAGGTCTGACTTGGGGTATTTCTCAATGAAACTCTTGAAGCCAATAAGGGCCTGATCGAATTGAGCTTTCTTATAGGTTGCAAGTGTTGTTTCATAGAGTTGGGTTTCGGAAAGGGCCGGGCTTTCTTCAATAACCCGCGGTTTCTTTGGGGGCTCTTTACGTTCCAAAGGACCCTTTTTCGCATATTTTCCTTCAAGATCTCCCGATACCTTTAGACCCAAGTGTTCCTGAATCTGCTTAACCTTTACTTCGAGCTCGGTCAGACGTTCGGTTAGATTAGAGAGACTCGCCTGCATGGCATCCTGGTTCCCCGTATCTCTTTCAACAACGTGCTTCACCAAACGCTTGTTGTCTACTATATGCCCTGAGAGAACCTGTATTTCTCCTTTGATTTTATCAATATCAGCTCCAGCCTCAGCCTGCCTGTTACGGACTGATTCCAACTTGTAATCCAGCTCGCTGGAAAGTTTTGTGCCCATGGATTCTTCAATTTTATTTACTCTGGAATTCAGCGCCACAAGCTGATCGTTCACATACAGAAGATCCTGCTGCGAAGTCACACAGGAGGAAAGAGGCATGAGTGAAAAAATCAATACCCCCAGATAAATTAAGCCTCTTTTGTGTGATAATGGTAGTGTCATATTCTCAATACGTTACTAAGAACATATGCCGGCCTGTTACACAGGCCGGCGCGTTTGATTAACATCTCTATCTTACATCAAAGCCATTTCTTTGATGAAACCGCTCCACAAATCACAATTGACCGTTTAAAACAATGTTTGCGGTGATTACTTAGTGCCCGACCGAAAACTGTTATTTTTGTTCAGACACTACTTAGTCAATGTGAACTGATCATTCCTGTTCTTTGCCCAGGCCTCATCGTTACGCCCTGGGTCGACCGGTCTCTCTTCGCCATAGCTGATTGTTGCCAAACGATTTTCCGAGATCCCTAAGCCCATAAGGAATTTCTTGGCCGCGTGTGCTCTCCTCTCACCCAGAGCGAGGTTGTATTCGGCAGTACCTCTTTCATCACAATTGCCCGAAATGTTAACGGAATAATCCCCGTTAGCCCTAAGCCAGTTCCCTTTTTCCCTCAGAGCGGACTTAGACTCATCCGTCAAATCCGACCTGTCGAATGCAAAGTAGATATTCTCAGCTTCAAAATTGCGGATTTCATCAGCCAATTTTTGTGCCATCTTAAGGTCTCTAAGCCTGGCCTGCCGTTCGGCCTCATCCCTGGCTTCTTGTTCTGCCGCACTTTTGGCCTCTTCCGCAGCCTTTGCCTCGTCTCCCTCAGCCTTCACTTCCTGAGTTGCCGGTTGAACAGGCTCAGATACCTGGATCTGTTTTTTTGCACAGGATGTCATCAGCAAAAAGGACGAACAGATAAAGGCCAAGACAATCATGCCGGTCATCATTTTTTTCCCCATACTCTCTTTACCTCCTAAATTATTGATTTATACCAAACAAAAAATGTTAAACTTCTAACAAAATGGCTCTAAGGTTAACTTCATGGCTCAACAGTAAACACTATTTACCCTCAAATCGATACCTATTGCAAGAAAAAATTTATCAAATCTCTCAATTTATGAATTATTAACATCTCCTTTAGTCTATTTCAAGTATTTTAAATATATGTATACTTTATTTTTATTAAATTAAAGATCTTTTTTTTGATCTTTTCTGAATTAATACTATGGGGCCCACGACGGAGCTGTCTGATCACCCTTAAGAAATGTAATCCTTCTCTGGTTCAGACCGTTTGCATTCATAAGATATAGATGATAACGGCCTTTTCTGTCGGAGCTGAATATGATGTACCTTCCGTCAGGAGACCAGCAGGGATCTTCGTTGTTGCCTCCATCCTCTGTAAGCCTTCTCAAACGGCCACCATTGGGGTCCATGGTATAG
>JAIWDV010000103.1:0-6383 GCA_048632525.1 Bacteroidales bacterium
CTCGTTTAGTAGAATTGCTTCCTGATTATCCAGACCGTGTGCGAAGATATCTGCCCGGCGGAATCGCATTAGGTCCATGATGTTCTCAGGGCCAACACGGCGGATCAAGCGCCTTACTGCCGCGGCACTCCATTGGGAATGATAGTCGATCATGTGGTGTTGTATGAGATTTGTCACTTTGCCGATCATAAGGCGAGTGAATCTGAGTCTGTCAAGGATTTCCGCTGCCAGATCGGCGCTTGCAGCTTCATGGCCAAAAAACCGCCATTTCCCGTCAATTTTTTCTCTTACACGAGGTTTGGCTATATCGTGAAAGAGTGCTGTTAGTCTTAAAAGCTGTACTGGTTCCGCCCGATCAATGGTTTCCATGATATGCTTATAGACAGTGTACCGGTGTCGGGCATTTTGTCTCTTTCGATACCCTTCAAGGAGTTCCGGAAGAAATTGTTTGAGAAGTCCGGTTCTGCGCATCAGGTTGAAACCCATGGATGGTTTGGGACTCATCAAAACCTTTATTAGCTCTTCCCTGATCCGCTCCGGTGCCACTTTATGTAATAAGGGAGCCAAACAGGTAAGGGTTTCCAGCGTCTTTGCCTCTATTAGAAACCCTAACTCAGTTGCAAGCCGCACTGCCCGCAAAAGACGAAGAGGGTCCTCCTGAAACCGTATTTGCGGGTCCCCGACTGCCCTGATCAGTTTCTCCCGGATATCCATCCGACCCCCAAACGGATCAAGGATCTCGCTTCTCTCCGGATCAAAGGCCATGGCATTAATTGTAAAATCACGGTGAGCCAAATCATCCTCAATACAGCCGTCCTGGCCCCTGAAAGTAGTCACCTCGAAATTCCGCCCTGAACTCACGAGAGTCACAGTGTCATGTTTGAGGGCGAAGAATCTTATGTCATGAAATATTGTCTTTATTTCTTTGGGTTGTGCAGAGGTTGCAATGTCCCAGTCGACTATGGGCAGTTGGAGGAAGATATTTCTTACCGCACCGCCCACAATAAAGGCCTGATGACCAGCATCTTTAAGCCTTTCGAGTATAAAGGCGACGAACGTGGGTATGGATGGTGTGATTATGTTTGTTACAGGGTTCTTATGAGGTTGCATAACTATGGAGGCCAGCCAGGTAGTTGACTCCAAAATATGTGATTAGGACGCAAACAAAACCGATGATAGACATGATTGCAATTTTTTTCCCGGTCCAGCCTCTAACCATGCGTGAATGCAGCACGGCAGCATAGATGAACCAGGTGATCAGAGACCAGGTCTCTTTAGGGTCCCAGCCCCAGTATCTTCCCCAGGCCGAGTAAGCCCAGACAGACCCTGTGATTATGCCAAGGGTCAACATAAGGAACCCTATGGCAACCATCTGATAATTGAGATCATCAAGGATTCCCTTCCGTGGGATGAGTTTCAGGAAGGTGCTGTTTTTTTTGTCATTGTCCAATCGCTTTAAGAAGTACATTAAACTCAGCCCAAAAGAGATCCCAAATGCAGCGTATGCAAAGAAACAGGTGATGACATGGGTTATCAACCAGTTGCTCTTCAGGGCAGGGATCAAGGGCTGGATGCGGCTCGCGATGTCGGGAGAGAAAGAGGCATAAGCCATTGCCAGGAATGAAAGCGGCATGACAAAAGCCCCGAGGGTTCTGTTTTTTGTACGCCATTCCACAATGAGATATAGAAGGGTGATGGTCCATGAAAAGAAAATGAGCGATTCATAGAGGTTTGAAAAAGGCGCGTGACCGATTCCCAACTGGTAGGATTCCACCCACCTGAGGATAATTGCCAGGGACTGGGCTCCCAGTCCCACCACAGTTACAAGTGATGCAAGCCTTCCGAAAGTGGCCCTTCCCATGACCATCATAAGGAGGTAGAGCATAAAGGCGCCAAAATACACAAAGGTGATATAGCTAAGGATAATAGTATTAATCATAATGAGTTACTTCCTTTTATTCAAGTAACCATTGAGATTTACTGTAAGGTGTGCCAGTTCCCTTTGAAGACCCACCGGGTCCTTGTTGGAGGTTCCTGCAATGCTGATAGTGCTCCCCCGTTTTGCACTGGATACCCGGATCCAGATCCGTCTGTGAGACATGAAAAAGGTGACAAAAAACCCGCCAATCATGAGGAAACAGCCGATCCAAACAATAGATACCCCGGGGTCCCTGTTTACCTGTAGCCCTGTGTAGAATTTGCTTTCCAGGCCTTCCAAATAAAAAGTATAAGGCTTGAAGGCAGAAGGATTCAGCATTGGAGACTGGAGCATTTGTTTTGGAAATCGGTTTTGCAGCGTTTCCCAGTTCTGAAATACCCAGAAGCGAGTCTCCTCTCCCTGCTCAGGCCGGATCGAGATCAGGGCAGCCGGGCCCATCATTCCTCTGAGGTTTGCATCTACCTTAAGCACCTGAAACTGGCCTTCATTGCCGGGCAAAGGAAGGGCGTTGCCCTGTTCGGCCTCCATGCCTATAAATTCATGCTCGCTCGCATGCCGGACTATCTTAAGGCGAACTTTATTCCCCGGGATGTTGCCGTAGCTCGATTGATAAAAGGTTATGCCCCTGAATTTAATTGGATGGTTGACCAGCAGGTTTCCCTTCTTCACCTCTTTTCCATTTACAAAAAAGCTAAGATCAGATCGGTATTCCCTGGGAGCGCCGTTTTCATAGAAATCCACGGTAAATTTGTCACAACGCACCTCAAAACCCAGTTTCAATGGTGTCGTCCCTTTCCTTAACTCGATTGCATCTATCTGTTCTCCCTCGACAATATTGATATAGCCGTCAAACCCGAAAAAAGACCCCATCAGGCCGCCAATCAGGATAGTGAGGACGCTCAAGTGGACGAGGTAGACGCCAAAGCGAGAATATTTTCCTTTTTCACCTGAAAAGTAATATCTATCTCCTGCATGTTTCCTTTGAATTTTTTTATAACGACCTTTTATAAACCGCGCTACCTGGTTTGCTGTGTCTTCCACATTCCCGTCAGCAAGAAACGTCTGGTTCAAAGGGAGGTCTTGAAATGGCTTGCTCCTGTCCGCGCCTGGCCGGAAACGAAATTGTTTCAATGTGGCCGGGAATCGATCCATAGAACAGATGATGAGGTTCAGAGCGAGGCAACCGATGAGCAACCTGAACCAGAGGGAATGGTACATGTCGAAGAGATTTATAAAACTAAACAATTTAAACATGCCAGGGCTCAAACCCCTTGCAAACTCCACGCTTTCCCGCTGGGGCATTTGTGGAATAACTGTGCCCAGAATAGATGTGATTGCCAGGATGATCAGGAGCACGATGGCAAGCTTGACCGAGCTGAAGAAACGCCAGACGGAGTTTGACTTTGTTTTTGAGGTAGATTTTGCCATTACAGTTTTTCGATAATTTAACCGCACAGGTTGTAGCTTTTCAGAAAACCTGCATAACATGGTTCAAGGTAAGCTGTAAACTTATATCATTTCATTTCAGAAAGACACAATATATTGACATATTAAAATAAATCTTGTCAATATACAGCACAAAATGCTATACTACATCGATTTGATACCAACGCTAATAGGAGAATTTAATGCTGGATCTCAAATTTGCAAGAACAAATCTAAACACCATCAAGGAGATGATAAAAAACAGGGAATCTGACCTTGATCTGTCTCAATTCGAGAGGTTGGATGAGGAACGAAGAAACAGGCTGACAGTGCTTGAGGAAATGCGGCACCGGCGCAACCAGGTAAGCGAAGAGATCGCTGCCATGAAAAAGAGAGGTGACGATGCCTCTGCGGTCATCAAAGAGATGAAACAGGTTTCTTCGGATATCAAGGATAAAGAAAAGGACCTTTCTGGATTCGTTGATGAATTGAACGAACTGCTCATGGTCATACCGAACATACCCCACGAATCGGTTGCCATTGGAAAAGATGAAAAGGATAATCCGGTAATCCGCGAGTGGGGAAAGATCCGGGAGATGGATTTTGAACCTCTCAGTCACTGGGAAATCGGCGAACGCCTGGGAATTCTGGATTTTGCCAGTGCCGCTAAAATCGCCGGTGCCAGGTTTGCACTCTACCGGGGGCTTGGAGCCAAACTGGAAAGGACCCTTATCAACTTCATGCTGGATATACACACAGAAGAGCACGGATACATAGAAGTCCTCCCTCCCTTTATGGTGAATTCCGCCTCCATGACAGGCACGGGACAGCTCCCCAAATTCAAAGAAGACCTTTTTAAAATAGAGGGCTGGGACTATTACCTGATCCCCACGGCTGAGGTCCCTGTTACCAACATTCACCGTGAAGAGACCCTTTCTGAAGAACAATTGCCGATTTACTATGTTGCCTATACGCCATGTTTTCGTTCAGAGGCCGGCTCCTATGGCAAAGATACCCGTGGTCTCATTCGACAGCATCAGTTCAACAAGGTGGAACTGGTTAAGTTCACAAGGCCTGAAGAGTCATATGATGAACTGGAAAAACTGACCTTGAATGCTGAAGAGATATTGAAACGCCTCGAACTTCCCTACCGTGTGATTTCCCTCTGCACTGGCGACCTTGGCTTTTCGGCGGCAAAGACATATGACCTGGAGGTATGGCTTCCGGGTCAAAATCTTTACAGGGAGATCTCATCTTGCAGTAACTTTGTCGACTTTCAGGCCAGACGGGCAGGAATACGGTTCAAGAGGAAGGGGGGCAGCGGGACCGAGCTGGTCCACACTTTAAATGGTTCCGGCCTTGCCGTGGGAAGGACCCTGGTGGCCATCATTGAAAACTATCAGCAGGCAGACGGCAGCGTGACTATCCCCGACGCGCTAAGAGCTTATATGGGCGGGATAGATTCCATACATTTATAAAATTACGGAGCGATTCTATTAACAAAATGATAATTAACCATCATGATCCTTCGGGCTGGCGGGACTATCAGAAGCGTCTTAAACGCGATGCCCGGAGAAAATACCTTCAAAAAAATCTCCCTGCATTAGTCCTTTATTCAGCGGGCTCTTTTCTGGTCCTGGTCTTTGTGTTTTGCCTCGGTTCCTGGATTATAGGGCATTTGAGCCAGGCCAGCATCAATCCACCGGATACTAATAAACAATCCAACATTGCTCTGAAAAAACCGCCAAAAAAGGATCCCGCGATTTTACTGAAGGAGCTGAACCTGGGTTCAGCTCAATTTATGGATCATTTTGTGGTGGAAAAGGGTGGTGAACACTTTGACATAACATCATCTATTGACCTGCCCCTTCAAGATTACATCCTTCGCCTGCTTCGGCGTTCCAAGACCATACAGGCCGCCGTTGTGGTTCAAAGGCCGGACGACGGCCGGATCCTTGCCATGGTAAACTATGACAAGGAGGGAAACGGCCAAAACCTCTGCATAAAAGCGGACTTCCCTGCTGCAAGTATTTTCAAGATTGTGTCAGCGGCAGCTGCTCTGGAATCAGCAGGATATACCCCGGATCAAACTGTATTTTTTCAGGGACGCAGACACACTCTTTATAAACAGCAGTTGAAACAAACCAGAAACAAGTACACGAATAAAATAAGCTTTAAAAAGGCATTTGGTTCATCCGTAAATTCTGTTTTTGGGAAATTGGGTATATTTGATCTGGGTCACGATTTGATGTCCGAGTATGCCAGCAGGTTTTTATTTAATCGAGTAATCCCTTTTGATTTTCCTGTGGGAATGAGCACCATTCAAATACCGGATGATGACTACGGACTGGCTGAAATTGCATCGGGTTTCAACAGAGAGACCTTGATCTCACCCCTGCACGCAGCTCTTTTAGCATCGGTCGTGGCCAATAATGGCATCCTGATGGCACCGTGGCTTGTTGAAAATATTTCAAGTGAATCCGGTGAGATTCTCTACCATAGAAAGACGGCCCAGCTTACTTCTCCCATAAGCTGGAAAACGGCGGAAGACCTGCAGGTCCTGATGAGGGATACAGTGATTTCCGGGACGTGCAGGAAGTCTTTTAGACCGCTGCGGCGCAAAAAGGCCTTCAAAGGTGTTGATTTCGGGGCAAAGACAGGTACTATTAATGATAAGAAAGATCAATTCAAGTATGACTGGCTCACGGGCTATGTTCTGCCCCAGAATGGCACTAAGGCTATAAGTATCGCCGTCCTGGCGGTTCACGGAGAAAAATTGGGCTTAAGATCAGGCGAGCTTGGCCGATATATTATTAAATACTACCTTACACCTAAAAAAAGCTGAATTTTGCCAATGAACCAGCCTCCCATTTTCTTAAAACCCATTCAAGTGTTCCATCATTCCACAATGATGGTGTATAATGATGGCCAACATAAGCACTGTGTAAGTTGAAGGATTTCAGAAACATCTATATTTAAGGAGAAAAATTCATGTGTGGCATAATATGTTATGTGGGCC
>JAIWDV010000104.1:0-6352 GCA_048632525.1 Bacteroidales bacterium
CTGAGCAGTTACGAATTTATAGTATAAAAATTTTCCTTTTTCAAGAAACGTTACATAGTAATATGTAGCTATTTTTCAAGGATGATGTGTTTTTTTTGACACACTTTTGGCTTCAAACCCTTGGGACAGTAATGTCCCAAGAAAACATATTACTTCATTGTTCATTAGATAAATCAAAAAGTTAAGTCAATTAGTTTGAGTGTTCCCTGTTAGTCTTTTTTTTTGGCACGGGCTTTGCTTTAATGAAAAACGATTAAACTATTTTCGAAAAAAGTCAGGAGTGGATTGTGGATTATAAACAGCGGACATTAATGAATGAGGTCGGTTGCACAGGTATCGGCCTTCATACTGGGGAAAAAGTCAAGATCAATCTAAGACCTGCCCCAGCCAATAGCGGGATAAAATTTGTAAGAACCGACCTGAAAGGTCGCCCGGAAGTAGAAGTACGCTTCGATAATGTATTTGACACCACCCTTGCAACAACAATTGGCACTAATGGTTGCAAAGTCTCGACCATTGAGCATCTAATGGCAGCCTTTTTCGGGCTGGGCATAGACAACGCAGTGGTTGAGCTTGATGGTCCGGAAGTTCCTATTATGGATGGCAGTGCGGCCCCTTTTGTTTTTCTTATTAAAAGCGGGGACATCCGGGAGCAGAAAAGCCCAAAACAGTTCATCGTTATTAAAAAGCCTTTTAAGGTTGATGACGGCAATCGATCCGTTTGCATATACCCGTCAAAAGAGCTGAAGATCACCTATATGATTGATTTTCAACATCCCCTTTTGAGGAATCAGGAATATGAGCTAACCTTTTCCGGCAGGGATTTTGTAAGGGAAATCAGCACGGCCCGAACATTCGGTTTTCTGAAAGATGTGGAGACACTCAAAAAAAATGGACTTGCCAGGGGAGGCTCGCTTGATAATGCGGTCGTCATTGATGACTTCAGGATTATTAATGAAGATGGTCTTAGATTTGATGATGAATTTGTAAGGCATAAGATCCTTGATTTTATTGGAGATATTTCTATTGTAGGGTCTCCTATTATCGGCCATTTTGTTGTTAAGAAATCCGGCCATTTTCTTAACCAGCACATGCTAAGGAAGCTGATGGAATCAAAGAAACACTGGAAGGTAATGACCTTTAAAACTCCGGAGGAATGTACTAAAACCAATGTAACTATCCCGGCTTTTGGCGCGTTGCAACCCGTGACTGCATAAACCGCCTGATAAGCCTATCTACATCATAAAAAGGGGTCACTTAAACCGTTCTCGGAAAGTGGCCCCTTTTTTCCCCCACACCCTAAGCGAAAACACTGCATAATCAAGCCCAGCCTGATCAGAGCAACGCATCGATATAGCTTGCATTCCAAGGGGCACTTACGTATTATATCTGCTCAGAATATCCGGTATTTTTATACTAACTGTAGGAAATTGCCTTTTCACAAGGAACATTGAATGAGCTGCGCCCCTTTCCCAGGCAACAGGTTAAAAACAGCGTTAGTAATGATTTTTCTTATGGGCTCCCTCCTGGCAACACCGGCCCGGGCAGAAGAAGCGCGATTAACGGACATTGTTGTGACCTCTACCGGGGAGCATCTCCTGGTCTATTTTAGAGTTACGGGCTGCTTTACAGAGGATATGATAAAGGCCATTGAAAATGGAATCAATACAACCTTCACATTTTTTATAGGGCTTTATGAAGTCAGGGATTTCCAGTGGGACAAAAATATTGCTGAGCTGAGAGTGACGCATAGTATCGTGTATGATAATCTCAAAAAGGCTTATAAGGTTCGACTTTCGGAGAGAAATAGTGAAATGATCCTTGTGGAGGATTTCCATGAGGCAAAAAACCTGATGTCGAAAATTGTGGGTGTCAAGCTAACAGGACTTAATAAACTTCAAAAAGGAAACCGGTACCAGGTCCGCATGATGGCCGAATTAGCCAAGATAAGGCTTCCGTTGTACCTTGATTATGTGCTTTTCTTCTTATCCTTGTGGGATTTTGAAACCGATTGGTACAAGGTAAATTTCACATATTGACATCCATCACTTTGATGGGCTGAGCACCTCCCGGGGTTGATCCCGATAATCAGTGATTCTCCTGTTATGAAAAAAAACTATCTACACTCCCAACGAAAAGATCTCAGGAGGCGACGCAGGGAAAGATATCTGATAGCCGTACTGTTAGTCGTGATTTCATTCCTGACTTACCTGGGAGTACGCGTCTTTAATCTGGGGCTGGAACTACCGTTCTCAAGCAGCATTCTTGTTTTCGCCCTCATAAATATCAATGTGATATTGCTCCTTCTCCTCTTCTTTCTCACGGGTCGAAACTTAGTCAAGCTGCTTTTTGAAAGAAGAAAGAACATAATGGGGGCGAAACTCAGGACTAAATTGGTCCTGGCCTTTATGACCCTGTCTCTATTACCGACGATAATTCTCTTTTTTGTCTCTGTGCAATTCATTTCTTTGTCCATCGAATACTGGTTTAACCTCCCTATTGAACAATCTCTGAAAAACTCGGTCGAAATGGGGCGTGACTATTATAAAGGGATTGCCGATGAGATCCTTTCTCTTGGCAACAACATGAGCCGGGTTATCACCCACGAAGGCTATATGTTGCTTTCCAGGAAGGAAGGTCTTGAAAAATTCATCAATGACAAACAGAAGGAATACCACCTGGCTTCCCTATCGGTCTTTTCGAACAAGCTGGAACAGAGAACAGTTGCCCAGGACCATCGGATTGATCTTAGTGGTTTTAAAAGGCCGGGTAAGGAAGTCCTGACAAAAACTTTAAAGGAAGGAACGGATTCCCGGTTTGTCAAATCTTCCCCCCATGGAGATCTGGTCAGCGGAATTGCCCCTGTCTTTTCAAGGACAGAGTCAAAGGCTGTAGTCGGTATGATAGTCCTGGCAAAATTTGTTCCGGCCAGTTTTGTTAATAGGCTGAAGGTTATTTCGAATGGTCTCCAGGAGTATGAGCAGCTCAAGATGTTGAAGAAACCGATAAAGACCAGCCATATGATTACCCTTTCCATTGTTACGCTCCTTATTATCTTTTCATCCGTATGGTTTGGTTTCTATCTGTCCAAGGAAATCACCACCCCCATCAAGGAACTGGCCGAGGGAACGAACCGGATCGCTTCAGGAGACTATGATTTTTTCATTGATCGGGAGGCAAAAGATGAAATAGGGATTTTGGTCAATTCCTTTAACAAAATGACTATGGATCTGAAAATAAGCAAGAATAAGCTTGAGGAGGCCAATAGGGAGCTCATAAAAGGCAATTTTGAGCTGGAACAACGGCGTCTATATATGGAGATTGTCTTAGCCAATGTTGCAGCCGGTGTGGTCTCTGCTGATGCAGATGGAAGAATCCTTACCATCAACAAATCAGCGGAGCAGATGCTGAATATAGAGACGGAAAGGATCATCGGAAAGAAATACGTGGAGATTCTGTTAGAGGAACATATCAAAATTATTGACGGGTTCCTGGGAGACGAGGGCCTTTTTAAGAAAGGTTTTCTGGAGAAACAAATCAGATTATCTGTGGAGAACAAGACACTGACGCTGCTCGTATATTTGAATGTTCTTCGCGATGATCGAGGGAATTACCTTGGCCTTGTCGGCGTTTTCGAGGATTTAAGCGAAATCGAAAAGGCCCAGAGGGTCGCCGCATGGCGGGAAGTGGCAAGACGGATAGCCCACGAGGTCAAAAATCCCCTGACCCCTATCCAGCTCTCTGCCCAGCGGCTTAAGAAAAGATATGGAGAGAAACTGGGCAGTGGTGATGAAAAGGTCTTCCAGGAATGTACTGAGATGATCATTAAGCAAGTAGAGGAAATCAAGTGCCTTGTAGATGAGTTCTCGAAATTTGCCCGAATGCCGGCATCTAACCCGGTCCCATCAGATATCCGTAAGATTATTAAGGAAGCTGTGACTCTCTACAGGGAGGCGCAAAAAGATGTGAAACTCATTTTCAGGGATTCAAAGGAAGTGCCTGTTTTTAATCTGGACAGAGTACAGATGAAGAGAGTGATGATCAATTTGCTGGACAATTCAATTGAGGCGATTGATGGTGAGGGAGAGGTCATCATTGATCTCGATTATGACAGGACGCTTCAAATGGTAAAGATAGAATTCGCTGATAACGGGAAGGGTATATCTCCTGAGAACAAGGAGAAGCTGTTTGAACCGTATTTCTCTACAAAAAAGCAGGGGACAGGCTTAGGCCTTGCCATTGTAGATACCATAATCACGGATCATAATGGATTTATCCGGGTTAAGGACAATAAGCCCAAGGGGGTCAAGTTTATTATAGAACTCCCTGTCAGGGTATGAGTAGTATGAGAAGTGATCTAAAGTGCCTAAAGTGATCTAAAGTAGTTGAAGTGATCTAAAGTTGTAGTTTTCTTTAAGAGAACGGTATCGTAATTCAGGGTAATGGATGTCGTGATGCACATAAGCGAGGCTGGAGGCTTCTGATAATGGGAGTGATAGGACTGGACTGGAGCCAGGTTCATCAAAAAAAATCTTCAGGTCCTTTGTCTCCTTTTCTGGCTCTTTGTTCCATCTTATACGGCACTGGAGTCAAGCTTCGTTTGTCAGGTTACAAACACAGGCGTTTCAAAAAGAAATCCCTCCCTGGGTTTGTGGTTAGTATTGGCAACTTAACTGCCGGGGGGACCGGCAAAACGCCTGCCGTTATTATGCTGGCAAGGTGGGCGCTAAAAGAAGGGTACCGTGTGGCCGTGCTCTCGAGGGGGTATAGGGGTCGATACAGGGAAAAGTTCCTTGAGGTATCTGATGGTGAAGCCATTAAGGCTGATCCACAGGAGAGCGGCGATGAGGCTTATCTTCTTGCGAGAAAGCTTGCCGGTATCCCCATAGTCATATCCAGAAAACGTTACATAGCCGGGTCTTTTGCCCACGGAAAGTTTGGAACTAACTTTTTTGTTCTTGATGATGGTTTTCAGCACCTGGAGCTAAAAAGAGATCTGGATTTGGTGTTGATTGATGCTGCAAGCTCCTTTGGAAACGGTCATCTCCTGCCATGGGGGCCTTTAAGGGAACCTATTGACCAACTGGCCAGGGCAGACATCGCAATTCTTACGCGTTTTAGTAATCAAAACTCAGCACAAAGGACCACGGATCTTCTTAATGAGAAGTTTCCTGCAATCCCGATTTTTTGTGCAGATCACGAACCGGAAAAGGTTGTATTTCCCCAGTTAAATGAGTCCCATGAACCTGATTTTCTAAAGGGAAAACGTGTGTTGGCTTTTGCCGGCCTTGCTCGACCAGAGGTATTCAGGGAAACCTTAATCAGACTGGGGGCTGATATCGTCTATTTTAAAAGTTTCAGGGATCATTACAGGTTCAAGCCCAATGAGATCCAGGCCTTGATTCAAATGAGAGAGGAACTTGGTGCCCAATACCTTCTGACGTCAGAAAAGGACTGGGTGCGGATGGCCGCTTTTGCCCCGATGTGTCCTGAGATGGGTTATCTGTCTATTAAGTTTACAATGGTTTCGGATCAAGACGGATTTTTTAAAATGATTAAAGGCGCAATCAAGTCAAAGAAAATTCTTGTCAAGCCCTAAGATTCTAAGGAGGATCATTTAGTGAAGAGGCCTGCTGTTTTTATAGATCGTGACGGCACAATAAACGAGCAGATGGGTTATGTTAACCACATCAGCCGTTTTGTCCTTCTACCTGGTACGGCAGAGGGTATACGTCTCTTAAACAGGCATCAATATCTGGCAATTATCGTATCCAATCAATCCGGGGTTGCCCGGGGGTATTTTCCCATGGAGTTAATTGACCGGGTACATGCGCATATGAAAGATTTGCTGGCAAAAGAAGGTGCCAATATTGACGGGATTTTCTTCTGCCCGCATTATCCAAGGGGTATTGTGCCTGAATACAGTGTGGAGTGCGATTGTAGAAAACCGGGGACAGGCCTGGTTCAAAAGGCCTGTGAGAGCTTTGACATTGACATGAAAAATTCCTATGTCATCGGCGACCGCTGCTCGGATATTGAGTTAGCGGAGCGATCTAACCTGCAAGGAATCATGGTCACAACCGGATACGGGCTTGGAGATATTGAATACGTGCTTCCACATAAACCCTTTAAGCCTCTGCATATTGCCAAGGATCTCCTCCATGCGGTTCGCTGGATTATTGAAAGGGAAGAAAAAAGGTAGCTTCTCAAAAAGTACGGGCATTCCGATTGCTTCCCCCTTTTGCAAAGGGGGATTGAGGGGGATTTTCCTGATACAGCCCGGACTTATTGAGAAATTACGATAAAAGATGCTAACGGTTTGATTTACTGAGTTTTTCAGACATTAGCAACA
>JAIWDV010000105.1:0-6306 GCA_048632525.1 Bacteroidales bacterium
AATTTCAAAAAGTCCTTTTAGGCCCATCACTCCAGTACTCCATCACTCCAATAATAAACAACGTGCTATGGACAACCGATGATCCAATTGATAAAGAAACGCAATTTAAGGCCGTGCACAGTATAAGAAAATAGGTGGATGGACAATGGGCACTACATCGCAAAAATTTGTATTTGATGAGCTGAGTAAAAGAGTGGGGTACACCTTCAAGAGGCCTGAATTGCTCCTTCAGGCGCTTCGTCATGCTTCCTATGTAAATGAACAGGACGATGCAAATCTGGAAGATAACGAGCGACTGGAGTTCCTGGGAGATGCGGTCCTGGACCTGGCTATCGGTCATTTACTCATGGAGCGATTTCAAGATGCCGAAGAAGGGACGCTGTCAAAGTACAGGGCCCTCGTGGTTGACGAGTTAGGGCTTTACCGTGTTGCTTTGAAGTTGCAATTGGGGAACTATCTTCTCCTTGGTAAAGGTGAAGAACAAAGCAGTGGCAGGGAAAAACCTTCTATACTGGCAGATGCAGTTGAAGCACTTTTGGGTGCCGTTTATCTTGATGCAGGATTCAATAAGACCATGGAGGTCATTACCAGATTGTTTGCACCTTTATTGGACAGAGTAGAGACCCAGGAAATGGTCCATGATTTCAAGAGCCTGCTCCAGGAATACACGCAAGAAAATTGTAAAACACTTCCCAAATACCGCCTGGCAAGGGAAAGTGGCCCGGCCCATGACAAAACCTTTACCATAGTATTGACCCTCAACGGAAAAATATTAGGACAAGCAGAGGGAAAGAGCAAAAAAGAGGCCGAACAAAAAGTGGCCAGGGAGGCTTTTTTGTGCCTGAAAGAAAGTTAAAATCTTTAATTGTACCTATATTTATCCCCAACCAGGGATGCCCTCACCGGTGTATCTTTTGCGAGCAGGAGAAAATAACCTCACAACCCGGCGAATCGATCAATAGAACTCATGTGGAGAGGATTCTTGATAAGGCTATCCATTCCAAGGACTTCGATCTGCGGAGAAAACCGGAAGTGGCCTTTTATGGAGGCACTTTTACCCGACTTACGCTGGATCTAATGAACGAACTGCTTGAGGCAGCGGCCCATTACGTGAAACAGGGTTTTTTCGAGTCTATCAGGGTTTCTACACGGCCGGACGCCCTTGATGAAAACCGTTTGGAGGTAATGAAAGGCTATGGAGTCTTAACCGTGGAGTTGGGCGCACAATCTATGGATGAGCATGTATTGATGCTTTCAAACCGGGGGCACACGGCTGAGGATACAGTTAAAGCGGTTCAGGTGCTGAAGCGGTATGGGTTTAGAGTGGGGATCCAGCTTATGCCAGGCCTGCCTGGAGATTCCAGGGAAAGGTTTAGATCAACGATCACAAAAGTCATTAAATTGAGGCCGAATATGGTCCGGTTGTATCCAGCAATCGTTATCCGTGGGACAGAATTGGCTTACTTGTTCCGGAAGGGGAGATATGAACCCTTGAGACTTGAGGAGGCCGTTGAAATTTGCGCGGAAGGCTGCGTTCGACTTGAAAACCAGGGGATTCCTGTCATCAGGATCGGGCTGATGAGTTCTCCCACTTTGTTGGAAGAGGGACAGATTGTGGGCGGGCCCTGGCATACCGCTTTCGGGTTTCTTGTACGGTCACATATACATCACCAGAATATGCAGAAAGACCTGCCCGGTTGGGGCGTGGTTTCGCAGATTAAAATCAGGGCGCCCAAAAGGGAGATTTCCCTGGTCAGAGGGTACAAAAATCAGGGTCTCCAATTGATAAAGAAAAAGACGGGTGCGGGAGTCATCAGCGTCGAGCCGGATGATTCGGTTCTTCCCGGACAGGTAAGGATTGAAACAATATGACTTTTTTATCTGGTTTCATAGGCATCATAGGCCCGCCCAACGTGGGCAAGTCCACCCTCTTAAACCATATTCTAAGAACGAAATTGGCCATCGTGTCCCCCAAGCCGCAAACAACACGAAATCGCATCCTCGGCATTTACCACGGAGAGGGGTTTCAAATTATATTTATGGATACCCCGGGCATCCACAACACCAAGTCAGCCCTTCACGAAAGCATGGTGGCATCCGCGCGTGCAGCCTGTCGTGAAGTGGACATGGTACTGTTAATGATCGAAATTGGCCATCCCAATGACCCCAGAATTTCATCCATCGTGGGAAACCTTAAAAGAATGAGAAAACCTTGTATCCTGGTCATTAATAAAATCGATATGATGGCAAAAGAGCACCTGTTGCCAATTATTGACCATTACCGGCAAGTATATGATTTTGAGGACATTATTCCTGTTTCTGCCATAAAGGGGGATGGCTTAGACAGGCTTCTTGACAGGCTGAAAGAGAGTTTAAGGCCGGGTCCTCAGTTTTTCCCCCTGGATATGAAAACAGATCAGTCAGAGGTTGCCCTGGTATCTGAAATCATTCGGGAAAAAATATATTCTCACACAAGCAAGGAGCTGCCCTATTCATCAGCGGTCTCAGTGGACAAAATGGAAGAGATACCGGCGAAAAATCTTCTTGCCATTGCGGCCCGTATTCATGTGGAAAGGGACTCCCAGAAGGCGGTACTCATTGGAAAAAGGGGGCGAATGATCAAGGCAATCGGTCGCTCGGCGAGGCTGGAGTTAGAGAAAATGTTCGGGGTGCGGATATATTTGGATCTGATAGTGAGAGTGGAAAAGAACTGGACCAGGGATACACGGGCACTTAGGCGCTTAGGTTATTAGGGCCAAAAAAAACCAGCCGCTCAAATAGGCGGCTGGTGCTCTTAGGAGGAAAGAGTGATTACTTTCCCGTTTTTTATTGCAAGTTGTTTGCCAAAATGGACCTTGCGCGCAGTTAGTATGTAACTGTTTGTTTTGTTGAGATATTGTTTTGGGCTTTGCTATTTCAGTTTTTAATTTCTGGGCATGAAAAGTACAAAATTTTGTACCAAAAAATGCCAGGTTAGGAGCCACATCAGATATCATATTTAATTTATTGATAAAATAGGGATACAATATTTTTTACCTCTATACCGCGATATTGTACTTTTTCATTTTGTGCTGTATCAAGCTTTTTGTGATTCCTAACATTTCGGCTGCATGGGCCTGAACATTATTACACTGATTCAGGGCCCTTCTTATTAGCTTTTCCTCAATTCGCTCCAGTGCTGTCGGCAGGGGCACATCGGGAGGAATAAACCTATCCACGTCTAATTCGGCTTCTGCCCCAATCAACTCTTCAGGTAATTCCTCAACAGTGACAACACCTCCTGAACTAAGGACCACGGCTCGTTCAATAACATTTTCCAATTCTCTCACGTTGCCAGGCCATGAGTAGGCATAAAAGGCTTTCCATACTTCGGGGCCTAATTCAATTTTGGCTTTGTCTTCGTCGCTTACATATTTTTCAATGAAATGCTTCACAAGCAGAGGAATATCGTCAACTCTTTCACGCAAAGGGGGAACTTCGATTTGAATTACATTGAGCCGATAGAAAAGATCTTCCCGAAATATGCCCTCAGCAACATCGTCTTTAATATCCCTGTTTGAGGCAGAGAGTACACGAACATCCACTTTAATAGTCCTGGTTCCCCCAACCCTCTCAAATTCCATTTCCTGGAGTACTCTTAGGAGCTTGACCTGGAGGGGAGGAGGCATATCACCAACTTCGTCAAGAAAAAGGGTTCCACCATCAGCAAGTTCAAATCGACCCTTTTTCAGTGCTACGGCCCCGGTAAAGGCGCCTCTCTCATGCCCAAAGAGCTCGCTCTCAAGAAGTGTTTCTGTCAAAGCGCCACAATTGATAGAGACAAAGGGGCGGTCCTTTCGTGATCCTCCATAGTGAATAGCCTTGGCAATGAGTTCCTTTCCAGTGCCTGAAGGTCCTGTGATAAGCACGGATGCCTTGGATTGAGCCACCTTTTCAATGATATCATAGATCTTGAGTATGGGTTTGCTCTTTCCCACCATATTCCCATATTGGAAGCGATCTGAAAGGGCCTGGCTCAGCAATTTGTTTTGCTTGATAAGACGGTAGTTATCAAGGCCCTTTTTAACAGTCAGCTTTAGCTGTTCATTTTGGAAGGGCTTGGTGATGTAATCGTAGGCATTCTTTTTCATGGCCTCCACAGCCATTTCTATGCTCCCATAGGCGGTCATAATAATAACCGGAAGCTCGGGCTTAATTTTCTTGGATTCTTCAAGAAGTTCCATCCCGTTCATGCCCGGCATTTTCACATCAGTAATGACCAGATCGAGGTCTGCTTCCCGGACTGAACGCAGGGCGTCATGAGCATTATTGACCGTTATGATTTCATACCCTTGCGGTCCCAGTAAGGCCTCAAGAACTAACAGGTAATTTTTTTCGTCGTCTACAATCAGAATCGTTTCCATGTTTCACGGCTCCTCTTTATCCGACTTCCGACCCCATCATCCCTTATCCCTTTGGCAATTTTATAAAGACCTTTGTCCCTGTGCCATTTTGCCCTGGCGTATCTCCGACCGTGCTTTCGATCCATAGGGAACCCTTATGTCCTTCGATAATATTCCTGACAATGGAAATCCCAAGTCCGGTTCCGTTATCCTTGGTGCTAAAAAAAGGATCAAAGATCTTGCTGAGGTTTTCCTGCCTAATCCCGCAGCCTGTATCCTCAATACTTACCACATAATGGTCTTTTTTCTCGGCCACATCCACGGTCATGCTACCGCCATTTTCCATGGCTTGAATAGCATTCATAAAAATATTGAGGAAAGCCCTGTAAAGGAGTTGTGGGTCAGCCCTGAGTTTTAAAGGCCGGCCATCTAAATTATCATATACAGAAATGTTTTCCTTATCAAGTTCGGGGCTGAGGAACTGGAGATTTTTGTTGATAATTTCTTCAAGGTAGCATTCCTGGAAATTGGGTTCCTGGGGACGGGCAAAATCCAGGAATTCCGTGACAATATTGTTTAATCTGCTTGATTCCTCTGTGATAACGCTCGAAAGTTTTTTTTGTACGTCAGTAGAATCAGGCATTCCGCCCAGTAGTTCTGCTGTGCTTCGAATGATCCCCAGGGGATTCCTGATCTCATGGGAAACACCGGCAACCATTTGACCCAGGGCGGCCAGGCGCTCAGCGTGGTTCAATTGAGACTCAAGCTCCCTTTGCTCTTTAGCCCTCTCCTCTATAATCACTTCGGCATTGTGGACGATCAGGAGAAGCGCCACGAATATTAGGACCATGATTAGACTAGAAAGTCCGAATATAAAATACTGAAATTTGACCAGTGACTCATATTCCTTGGTCAGATCCTGGATCAACTCAAAAACACCTCCAACATATCCCTTGTCACCCGTGTAGGGGTCCACATCTCTGAAGGGAATATATGTCCTGAGTTTCTTTTCACCCCCTATCCATTCTATACCAAGCCCCCAAAGATAATCTCCCCCGGATATTAGCCCTGAGGAATGATTACCTTTGACTGCCTTTTTATACCCTGAAGTTCCTTCTACTTTCTTGCCTATCAGCCTGGGATCAGTGCTGTATGCGATCACGGCTTCATCGGTTTCATAGATGTTGACCAGGTCTATATTGAAACTGTGGATCGTGTTCCTTACGATCCGATCCATCCACTCAGATTGCTCTTTTTCCCTCAGTCTGATGTAACCAAATCGTCTGTTGACAGGTATCACAAAATTTTGAAAAACTTGGTGGTTTAGATTCTCGCCCAGAAGTAAGGCATAGTTCTCATAACTCTTCATCAGAATATCCTTGGCCTGTTGGGAAATGACCATTGAGAAGGGGAAACTGACTATAATAAGGACAAAAAAGCTCGCATAGGCAAAAAATTTTACGAGCCTAAATTGCTTTCCCTCTGATTTTGTGTTGTCTTTAGGGGCTACCATTTTAGTCTTTAGCAATACAATTGGTGTTTTTTTGGCCACAAAAAATTTTTTTATCTGGAACATATCACGAAAATCACAATGTTAAATCCGAAATCCGAATATCGAAATTCGAAACAAATTCGAATAACCAAAATCCCAATGACCTAAACAAAAAAAGCCTTTGCCAAGGTGGTTTGACTAAATACTAAGTTCATTGCTTAAGAATATATTTAAAGGAACTCCATTGTTTTGAACATTTGAAAATTAAGATTTCGGATTTGTTTCGCATTTCGTATTTCGTGCTTCGAGTTTCCAGTTTATCTGGCTTAGGACTTATAGCTGCACACTTTATCAAACCCTGAGACAGATTGGAAGTTATAGAACACATTGAAAGAGAGAATGGAGTTTAACAATGAAAAAAAAGCCTTTTGA
>JAIWDV010000106.1:0-6265 GCA_048632525.1 Bacteroidales bacterium
GGTGGATTTAACAATTCAGTTGCTACAACACCGCCTTCAATCCTATGATGTGCAAATAAAGCTCATCCGGCAACGGTCTCTCCCTAAAATACAGGCTGACCCTGAACAATTAAAGGAAGTGCTTGTCAATCTCGTTATAAATGCATGCGAGGCCATGGAGGGAGGTGGTTCAATCATAATCCATGAGGAAGAAGGCTTCGCAGAGCCATTAGAACAGGTGGTGGTGATTCGATTGTCTGATAACGGTCCTGGTATTCCGGAATCGATCCAGGATAAAGTCCTTCAGCCCTTTTTCACCACTAAAGACGAAGGGACCGGCCTGGGTCTGAGCATAGCCACACGAATCATAGAAGAGCATGGCGGCTGGCTGGACCTCACATCTGAGGAAGGAAAGGGAGCCACATTTGTGATTACACTTCCTGTATAAGGAGTGAAACCTTGAGCACCATCCTGATCATTGACGATGACGACCAGTTGAGAAAAAGTTTTGAAAGGCTTTTGATGGAAGAAGGCTATTCCGTTGAAAGCGCTCCCTCTGGGGAACTGGGCCTCGATCTCGTTACTGAGAAGGTGCCGGACCTGGTTATCCTCGATATGCGGCTGCCTGGAATGAACGGGTTAGAGACCTTCCATGGCATCCACAAAATCGAGCCCAAGCTACCTGTAATTATAATGACCGCGTATGGCACCACTGAAACTGCCATCGAAGCAACCAAGATGGGGGCCTTCGACTATATACTCAAGCCATTTGAGGTCCCCGACATGCTTACCGTAATAAGGCAGGCCTTGGAAGCAGGCCGCTTTATGAGATCGCCCGTAGACATGAACGCCGCGCCTGATAAGGCATCCCACGAGGCCATAATTGGCCGAAGTAAGGTCATGCAGGATGTGTACAAAGCGATAGGCCGTGTGTCTCCTACCGATGCCACGGTCCTTATACGGGGTGAATCAGGCACCGGCAAGGAGCTCGTAGCCCGGGCCACCTATCAACACAGCCCCCGGGCAAGTAAGCCGTTTCTTGTAATCAACTGTGTAGCAATCCCGGAGAATCTGCTTGAAAGTGAACTGTTTGGGTACGAAAAAGGGGCGTTTACCGGGGCGTCTCATCGACGTGTGGGAAAGATTGAACAGGCCAATGGTGGAACCATTTTTCTCGACGAGATCGGCGACATGCCCTCCAGTATACAGGCCAAGATATTAAGGCTGCTCCAGGAGAAAAGTATTGAGCGGCTTGGAGGACGGGAGACCATTCCAGTAAATGTGCGAATTATTGCGGCCACGAATCGTAACCTGGAATCAGCCCTTTCTGAAGGCCGTTTCCGCGAGGACCTTTATTATCGGCTGAAGGTGGTAACGATCTGGCTTCCCCCGCTCCGCGAGCGACGGGCTGATATTCCTCTTCTTACAGCGTATTTCCTGTCCAGGTATGCGGTAGAGGTGCAAATGGATAACCCGGGCATAACTGAAGAGGCCGTGAAAATACTCAAAAGCCACCCGTGGCCAGGCAACGTTCGTGAGCTTGCCAATACAATACAGAAGACCCTGATATTCAACCGCGGAGCCCCCATCTGTCCGGAAGACATAATCCAGGCCATTAGCGGCAGTATCCCTGGCAAAAGGGATTCCGCCAAAACCGATGATAAGGTAATCCGCCAGTGGATACGCAAATCTCTGGCCTCCAAAACCACGGAAAACATATTTGATAAGTGCATGGACCGATTTGCCAGCATGCTTATTAGCGAAGCCCTTAATCTTACGGGTGGGAACCGTTCCCGCGCTGCAAAACTCCTCGGCCTTTCAAGACCCACCCTTCACTCCAAGATTGAGAAATACCGCCTAAAATTCGATACGTTGGTCAAAGAAGACTGATCCGTATCTCGTAACAGTCTGGCGTTTTGAAAATAAGGAGAATCATTGGAAAATTCAGCGAAAAAGATAACGCGCCAAAATCAGAGACCCAAACCAGTGAAAGAAAAACGGCCCCATGAATCTGCCTTTCATGTCATGGTCTCAAGGGGAGTAGGAAAGGTACGGAGTTTTAGTCTTTCCCCTCGTATTCTCCTTGTATCGCTCCTGTTCTTCGCGTGTTACATCATAGTCTCTTTGTTTATCATTAACGGCTACTTTGACAAACTCAGGACAAACAAGGACCAACTAATAAAAATTGACCGACTTCAGAAGCAGGTAGAAAATACCAGAAAATTACTCTATCAATCTGAACAGCGCGTGATTCTTCTGAAGAAGCATGATAAAAATTCCAAATCTGATGTTGCAATATCGCTGGAACCGGTTCGGCCAGAAAAGATAGAGTTAAAAAAGGCTGAAGAGGCCGGTGACATCGAAGCCGAGGACGCATTAGAGGAAGCCCCTCAGGAAGCTACGGTGGAGATCAAGGATCTGGTTACCCGGAAAAAAGAAGGCAAATTAACGGTTAGCTTTAAGATTGTCAACACAGATCAGGGCGATACGCCTCTTCGAGGATATGTACATATCATTGTCACTGACAAAGAGTCCGATCCACTGCAATTGTGGACATACCCAAAAGTAGCGCTTCGAGACGGTGTTCCCATAGATTATAAACGCGGTCGACTTTTTGTTATCAAGAATTTCAGGACCATACGAGGCGAGTTTTTCCTGGACTCACACGAAGGGTCAGCACTGTCATTGAAAATCCTTGTATATAATCAATCGGGAAACCAGATCCTCCAAAGAGACTTTGAGGTGGAAAATACATCATGATTCTAGTCATTATCAATCCTTACGCATATGCCAGCTCGAGCGTATCTTGCCAGGGATCAGCGTTTTTGACTTGCACCCGGATTTGATCGGCCGGATGCAATGCCACACGGGGTTCTCGCTTTAAATCAGCAACTAAAAGAAAATCTTTCAAGAGGATGCGATATTTGCTTTTCAGTTCATCAAGGACCAGCGCAGGATAGCTTTCGCCCCGATGCTGGCGAAGAAACCTCAGCACCCAATAACGAATGCGGTTTCGGTTTATCCTGCCGGACTCTTTTATCAGCGGCTCAACAGAAATCCGTATTTCATCCAGGCCTTTTTCATCATAAAAAGGCCCTCTTTTCATAAGAACATTTCCAATCTGACGCTGCATCACAATATCAAGATACCTCCGTATGGGAGATGTAACCTGTGTATAGGCCTCCAGTCCTAAACCGCTGTGGGGCTTCGGGGAAGTATCAATCACAAGTGGACGAAGCTTCCGGCGCTGCTTAAAGACATAGTAAAGATAGCCGTTATCATCGATGGACAGTCTTTCACTCGGTTCAGACTGTGTTCTGAACAGAGCTGGGATTTGCTCGTCCCTGCAAAATCTGGCTGCCAACCAGTTGTAAAGAATCATGAATTCAGCCACGATCGTGCGCGAGGGCGTATCTTGAGGAACCAGTTCAAGGGCCAGGGCAGAATCGGCATTGAATTTTATTTGCAGTTCCGGGAGAGACAGGCCAAGGGCCCCTTCTTTGTTTCTGTTTTCACGCAGACGGTGGCTTATCTTACGCATTTCTCGAAACATCCTCTCTGAGTCCAGGTTTTCATTGACCGTATCGTAGGTGAGATTTTGCTGTACGCGGACAACACTTGGCACAAACCGGTAATCCACAAGGTTTCCGGTCTTTTCAAATCGGGTCAAAAGGGAAATAGCCCGTCGGTCGTACCCTTGTTTCAAACTCAGGCAGTCCTCAGAAAGGTTTTGGGGAATCATGGCGATCTGTCTACGTGGCATATATATGGACGATGCCCTTTGCGCCGAGCCCTCATCAAGGATGCTGTCCGGTAAGATGAACGAGGCCACATCCGCGATGTGAACACCCAGATGGAAGGTGTCACCCTCAATTTCAAGGCTTATGGCATCGTCGAAATCACGGGTCAACGGGCCGTCTATGGTCAGGAGGGTCAAATGCCTCAAATCCTCGCGACCCTGCTCTTCAATACCTTCCATGGCCAGCCGGGCCGCCTCATCCAACTGTTTTTCGTCAAAGGAAGTTTCAATGCCAGACTTGTGAAGGTCAAGGTTCTCATCCTCATCCCAAACCCCCAGCTTGACGAGTAACTTCCTGGCTTCCCCAATATGGGATATGTCCGCTCTCAGAAGGAGTTCTTTGCCACTCTTAAAATCAGGTGCCTCGTTTCCGTAAAGGGCCAGTTGTTTGAGCAACTGAATAACATATGCCTCAGAGGCAGAATCCTCTTTGTCTCTACCCTGCAATGTGTCCTTCAGCCAGGCGCTTCCCTGTGTGAGCTTTTCTTCTCTCAGGGCTTCTTCTTCTCTTTGTTCTATAATAGAATTGATTTTTTTCGCGGAGTTGGGCAGAAACCGCCCATCTTTCAACCTGAAATAGAGGTGATCTTCGAAAAGCGCCCTTACAAGCGCTGAGATATGGTCATCCGTGACTATTTCTCCAAAGACCAACTGGGCGAGATACTTGTGATGAAAGCTTTCCTTCTCTTCGCTGATTAGCTCCCAAATCTCTATTGCGTCAATCTGGCCTTTAAGACGTTTTCTTATCTCTTCTGTATCCTTCAGCCTTTCCAATAACTCTTCTCTGGGCCTTTCAATATCAATGGTAGCGCCTGAAACGAGTATGGCCCTTTTTGGTGAAAGATTGACTTCTCGATTTGATGGTGTAAGCAGATGCAGCCTGTTGCCCTTATCCTGCAGGCAAATGGTGCAGACAAACCTGCCCTGATCTATGTATTCTATAATTTTTCCCTGATTCATTTTGAGATTCTGTGGCTTTTCATATCCGTTGCTTTCAACGACTACTAACAGCTGGCATATTTTCTGTCAACAACGAGATAAGGTAGCACAAGAATTGCAATCGCCTGATCACTCTGCTAAGATGTTATCCATCAATATCTATTTCCTAAACCTGCATCGTCGAGGAAACAATGAATAAATCGGAATTTAGCAAACGGGTGGCCGCTTTAAGGGAACGCTTAGAGAAGCTGCCCTGTGACACTGCCTGGATCATTCAGCCTGAAAACCGAAGATATCTGTCAGGCTTCAAGGCTGAAGATACTCAACTTACCGAGTTATCCGGGTCTCTTCTTATAAACAAAACTCAGGCCGTTTTAGTGACGGACTCACGATACAGCTTAGAAGCCGAAAAGGAGGCCATCGACTTTGAAGTTCACACCATAAAACAAGGTCTTATTGAGGGCTTCCCAGAGATGCTGAAACGGATGGGAACGGAGAAATTGGGCTTTGAAGAAGATCATCTTACCTGGGGCCTCCATCGGCAACTGACAGAGGCACTTGGTGCGCTTTCCCCTCCAGTTTCTCTCAAACCCTTAAAAGGGTTAGTGGAAGAAATGAGAGAGATAAAGGATAACCTGGAAGTCAAGGCTTTGGAGGCCTCAGCGGATCTGATGTCTGAAATCCTTGACACGGTTATCCGCGGACTTAAGCCCGGCCTTACAGAAAGGGAAGTGGCGTGGCAGATTGAGACCCTGGCACGTGAAGCGGGGGCTGAAAGCCTGGCATTTCCCTCCATCGTGGCCTCTGGCCCAAATAGTGCGTTACCCCATGCTGTGCCCACAGACCGCACGCTGAAGACGAAAGAGCCGATTATTCTGGATGTAGGCGTTAGATTGGACACTTATCGTTCTGACATGACTAGAACGGTTTTTTTAGGCGAGCCTGAACCGGATTTGAAAAATATTTACATGACTGTCCGGCAGGCCCAGCTCGCCGCATTGAAAGAGGTCCGACCGGGAGTTGATAGCTGTCACCCGGACGCGATCGCCAGGCAGATTATCAATGATGCGGGATTCGGAGAATACTTCGGTCATGGCCTCGGGCACGGTGTGGGTCTGGCAACCCATGAGCGACCAAGGCTCGCACCGCAAAAACCAGTAAAACTTAAAAAAGGGATGGTCGTTACAGTGGAACCAGGGATTTATGTTCCAGGAAAAGGAGGCGTGAGGCTCGAGGAAATGGTAGTTATTGAGGCTGATGGTCCGAGGATCCTGACCAAAAATAACCACTTCTATGACTTTAAATCATAACCCGGATAAACCGGAAAAGTGCCTAAAGTGAGCTAAAGTGAACTAAAGTGCCTAAAGTTATGGTAACCACCGAGGGATATATGTTTTTCCCGCCGTTGGTGGGATCAGATGGGGAAACGCAAAAGCTAAAAAAGTTGAATCACCATTCATTCTTCGAAAACCCTTTCTTTCACTGGCTTTCCGGGTATTGTAATAAATTTCTTGTGCTTTTTGCACAAGATTTAATTGTTAACTGTCT